>JBAUAY010000127.1:0-15011 GCA_049676235.1 Streptosporangiaceae bacterium | reverse complement strand
AGAGCACATCCCCGCGACCGCCGACGGCGTTCCAGGGCTACCTCGACCAGCACGACATCAAGCGCCTGCGCTCATGGCGAGCCGTCAGCTAAGCCACAGCGACCAAGATCCCCGACAGAGTCAAGCTTAGTGGTATCGCCCGTAAGTTCGTCGGGGGTCGGATCCAGGCGGTGGGGTCGTTGAGGTACACGCCGCAGGCGGTGTCGAGGGCCGTGGCCACGACGGTCATCTTCTCCCGGCGGCTCGGGTCATCGCGGCGTCCTGCCGCGCACTGGCGCGGGTACGGCATAAAGAACGCATGCCTAAGCCGAGCCCATGCCGGATTGTCCTGTCCAGCGAGGAAGAAGCCGTCCTGGCGGCCCGGTCGGTGCGCGGACCATACCGCGACCGGCTGCGGGCCACGATCGTGCTCGCAGCGGCAGCCGGCCAGGGTAACGCCGCGATCGCCCGGGAGCTGAGGGTGTGCACCGGCACGGTCCGCAAGTGGCGCAGCGGTTCGCCGCTGACCGGCTGCCCGGGCTGAAGGATGCCCCGCGCAGCAGCCCCGTCGGCCTTTACCGCCGCCGACCGGGCCGAGGTCATCGCGCCGCCGGCCGAGTCCGGCGTGCCGCTGCCGCGGCGGAGCGGCCCGGATCTGGCCCGCCAACTGTCCGCCCGCTGCCAGGCCAGCGTCTCGGCGTCCACGATCGGCCGGTGGCTGGCCCGCGACGCCCTCAAACCCTGGCAGCACCGGTCCTGGATCTCCGTCCGTGATCCTGAGTTCGCCACCGGGCTGCCCGGGTGCTCGACCTGTGCGCCCGTATCTGGGACCCCTCAAGAGTTCGAATCTCTTATCCTCCGCCAGCTCTTACTAGCCAGAACCTCAGGGCCAGTCCATCGCTCGGGCTGACCCTTTGCCTGGCCGGTCTCAGTTGGCTGTATCAGGCCGGAGCGAGCACCCCGGAGGTTCCCTCGCCATTGTCATCGTGATCGTCAGCGGCGGGGCAGAGTAGGAGACATCCGGCAGCAGCTACCAGCTACAGGCCACTTCATGAGGACTGGGTATGATCATTCATCGTCTCAGTGAGCGACCGGACCTGCTTGACCGCATGCACGAGGTTGATCCTCGCTGGCCGGAGTTCATGGGAACTGATCCGGTAGTGAACGCCTTCTTCGGGCAAGTCGCCGGCACCTTTCCGCACTTGTGCGCCGTGGCGACGGATGCCAGCGACGCGGTCGTGGCCACCGGCCGGGCCGTGGCGTTTGCTCGTGACCTGCCGGGTCGGGGCGCCCTGCCCGACGGCGGCCTGGACCGGGTGATGGTATGGGCGTTCAGCGACCGGCTGGCCGGGCGCGCGCCAGACACCGCCTCCGCCGTGGAAATAGCGATAGGACAGGAACATCGGGGAGGCGGCCTGTCGCACCGGATGCTGGCCGCGCTCCGTGACGCGGCCGGAGACGCCGGGCTAACCCACCTGGTGGCCCCAGTGCGGCCCAACGGGAAGCACCGGTACCCGGACCTGCCGATGGCCAGGTACATCACGATGGTCCGAGAAGACGGCTTGCCCGCCGACCCGTGGCTACGAGTACACGTGCGAGCCGGGGGAAAGATCAGGCAGGTAGCGCCGGCATCAATGGTCATGGCTGGCTCGCTCTCGCAGTGGCGGGAATGGACCGGGCTGCCCTTCGACCGCACCGCGGACGTGATCGTGCCCGAAGCGCTGGTCCCCGTACACTGCGACGCGGAACACGACCATGCTGTCTACGTCGAGCCCAACGTCTGGGTAGAGCATGCGCTCAGCGGCGCCCGACCGGACTAAGCAGAATCTGACCGCGCCCGCTGCCGGGTAACAACGCTGCCAGCAACCCCAACTCGCCGCAGTTCCGGGTCGCGTCGGCTGCCTGTCAGCATCTGCCCCAGGCGTGTACGTATCGATATACACGAACGCGTCAGCGTCACAAGCAGGACCGTTGCCCAACGGTCAGCAGGCGTCCTGCACTTGTGTCACTTTGTCCCCAGGCACGACATTTAGCCGCGGTGCGGCCGGTGGGGGATCCAGCGCGAGACCATGAGCCGGTACTCCCGGTAGCTGCTGCCGAAGCGGCGGCGCAGCGCCCGTTCTTCGTAGCCGGTGACAAACAGGTGGAAGAAGACCGCCATGGTGCCCGCGTATGCCAGCAGCCATAGCGACATGAACAGCCACGCTTCCCCCAGGACAATCAGGAGCGCGGCCACGTAGATCGGGTTGCGCACCCAGCGGTAGGGCCCGACCGTGACAAAGCGCGACGGTGCGTCCCACGGACCGGGAGTGCCACGTCCCACCGCCGCAAAGTTCCAGACACACCACGCATAAAGGGCCACCCCGGCTGCGATGACAGGGATCGCCTCCCACGCGTCCGGAGTGGCCATGCGTCCGTGGCGTGTCAAAATCCACCAGGGAACCCAGGCTCCCCCTAGCCCTGGCACCACGACGGTAAACATGAGATTGCGGACGACGAGGCTTAGCGTGCGGGCCATCTTCGCTCATGGCTCCTTCCGTGATGTATCCGCTCCGGTCGCGAAGTGGTGTAGACGGCGACTGGGGGGTCTTAGGGCCCAGGACAGTACGGTCAGTATGGTCATGACGGCCAGCAGCCCCACCTCGCCGAGGTCGTAGCCCGTGGTCAGGTGGGAGACGATGGCCCCGGTGTAGGTAAAGAAGGCGCCTGCATAGGCCCATTCCTTGAGCAACGCGCGCCGCGGAACGAGTAGGGCGACCGCACCCAGCACCTTCCATGTCCCGAGGAGCACCAGGAAATAGGACGGATAACCCAGGTGCGTCACGAGGTCGCGGACGAACGCAAGGCGGGCGATGTCCCAGACGCCCCCCAGTCCCAGTTCGGCTACCACCGGTGCGGTGGCCAGCCAGTAGCCGACCGATCGGTAGCGAATGGATGCATAGCGGCTGCCGATGGCCAGTGGTTCGGTCGAGATATTCATGCCGCGGTCCTCTTCTCCTCGGTTTGGTGTCCTGGGTTACGGCCCTTTCGTCAAGGTGGAGTAGGAACACTACCTGTAGTATCGCTACCTAATGTGGAAGGGTAGCATAACTACCTATGAGGGCGGAAACGCTGAAGGGCCACCTAGACGGCATCCTGCTCGCAGTGCTCGAGCCAGGGCCGCGCCACGGTTACGCGATCATGGAAGCGCTGCGGATACGCAGCGGCGGCCATGTCGACCTGCCCACCGGCACGGTGTATCCGGCGTTGCATCGCCTAGAGCGGGCGGGCCTGATTCAGGCGACCTGGTCAGCAGTCGGCGGCCGCCGCCGCCGCGTCTACCAGCTGACCCCGGCAGGCCGACGTGCCCTTGACACCGAACGCAGCACCTGGCGGGACTTCTCCACCGCCGTCACCGCCCTCCTGCAACCCGCATCGCCCGCGGTGAGCTCACCATGAGCAGGCAAAGGCCGCCGGAACCCGGTGCCGGGCCGGCGGTCGAGGGCTATCTCGCCGAGGTCAAAGCGCGGTTGCCTGGACCGGCCCGGGCCCGGGCCGGCATCGTAGCCGAGCTGCGCTCTGGGCTCCTGGACGCTACGGACGCGCACCGGTCCGCCGGGCTGCCGCCGCCTCAGGCCGCGCTGGCGGCTATCCACGAGTTCGGCGACCCCGTTCAGGTAGCTGTCGGCTTCAGGGCCGAGATCGCCGCCAGCCTGGCGCGCCGCGTCGCGGTCACCCTGCTAGTGACCGGCCCGCTGGTCGGCTTTCTGTGGATCGCCGCGGCCGCGGCCAGCCACCTCGGCATCTCCCTCGCCCCGCCCTGGCCGTGGACAGGCCTGTCACCGGGCGTCAGCGTCAGCATCTACCTCGTCGCCGTCGCCGCTGGGGTCACCGCTTGGGCCGCGATACTCGGTATCGCCACTACCGGCCGACTTACCCGCTGGCTGCCCGCCAGACCACGCCGAGCTCCTACTGCCGCGGCAGTCGCGGGGTTCGGCGCGGTTAGCGCCGACGGGCTCGGCCTGGCGCTGCTCGCGACCCAGTTGGCCGTCGCCCCGGGAAGGCTCTCCCCGATCCCGGCCGCCGCTAGCCTCGCCCGGATGATGCTCGCCAGGCGCGCCGCACGCCAGTGCCTGGCCGTCCGCGCGAGCCTGACCTGACCCGCCTGGCGACGTTGGCTCCATCTGCCAGCCAATCGTGCGCGATTGGCTCTGGATGAGCACCCGAACGCAACGAGCATGGCTGAGTAAGCACCCTGCCGTCAGATAAGGCACGCCATGCGACAGTTCCCCGCCAGTCCGATCACAGCGCTCATCGATGAGTCACCCCGCTACAACCTGGGCGAGAGCTTCGGGCGCCACCTGTCGGTGGCGGACGTCCTCGATCCGGCCGAACTAGCCGACTTCAGCCTCGGATACGGGACCTCGGCCGGTGACGCGGAGGTGCGCGCCCGAGTCGCGGAGCGGCACGGCATCCCCGACCGACAGGTACTGCTCACCACCGGCGCGGCGGCGGCGCTGTTCCTGGTCGCATTGCTGCACAGCGACGGCGAGATCCTGGCCGGGCTACCGTGCTATCCGCCGATGCTCGATGCGGTGCGCGGCGTCGGCGCCAGGGTCGTCACCGTGTCGGCACGGTTCGAGGACGGCTACCGCATCGATCTTGACGCCTTCCGGGATAAGCTTTCCGCGCGCACCCGGCTCGTCATGTTCGCCTCACCGCAGAATCCTTCCGGTGTGTCGATCACGCACGGCGAAATCGGCGAGATGCTCGACGCGATGTCCCGCCACTGCCCCGAGGCGATCCTGCTGGTCGACGAAACCTACCGGGAAGCGACCTACGGCAGCACTCCCGCCGCGAGCACCTTCGCTGGCCTATCCGGGCGGGTGCTCACCTGCGCCTCGCTGTCCAAGGCCTACGGCGCGCCGGGCCTGCGCATCGGCTGGCTGACCGTTCCCGATCCGGGGCTGCGCGAGCAACTTCGGCTGGCGAAGTTCAACTCCTCGATCTGCTGCGGGGTTCTCGACGAGTTCCTCGCCGCCCGGCTGCTATCACGAGCGGATCAGCTACTCAGATCCCGGGGCGCGTTGATGGCTGATGCCCGCGCCACAGTCGGGCACTGGATCGGCGAGCAGGACGGGCGGCTGCAATGGCTGCGGCCCGAGGCGGGCGCGTTCTGCTGCACGCGGCTCAACCCGGACACCTTCGGGCCGCCAGGCGTCCGCCGTTTTTACGACCGGCTGGCCCAGCAGCGAACGGTAATCGCACCCGGTCCGTGGTTTGGTGACAGCGCCCACGTGATACGGATCGGCCTCGCCTATGAGACAGACGGCCAGCTGGAGAAGGGGCTCGAGGTTATCTCGGACGCGCTGCGGCCTTGAACCTGCCGCCCTAGAGCCAGCGGCCCTGGAGTCAGCAGCCTGGAGCCAGCGGCCTGGAGCCAGCGTCAAATCTCAGATGAGGCTGAGATGGTGCGCTACTGCTTCTTGGGCACGGCCGGAGTATGCGATGGGCGGGGTTTAGCGTCGTGCGCTTTACGGGCAGCGGCCGCCTTGGCCGCAGCGGCGTCGGCCTTCACGGCTTGCTGGGCCAGTTGCGGCGTCATCCAGGTGAGCATCGGGCCGAGGGCCGCGCGCCAGACGCTGCCCTGGTGCCCGCCACCCTGAATAACCACGAACGGCACGTTCGCCACTCTGGTCTGGAGTAGCTGCTTGAAGTTCGCCGCAGCGATGACGTCCTGTTTATCCTGGGCGCCGGCCGCGAGCCAGAAGGCGGGGAGCACATCGTTGATCGGCACCATGGTGATGTATGCCCTGGGCGTGTTGATGAGCTGCAGGCCAGGACGGCCGAGGAACACATTGACCAGGTGCGGCTTAGCCCCCGGCTTGTTGCCCGCGGGTACTTGGCTCAGGATCGGATAGAAGTACCCTGACATCACGCCCACAGCACCGTAGCCTGCCGGATCCTGCAGCGCGATATTGGCGGCGCAGTAGCCGCCCTCCGAGTAACCAGCCAGTCCCCAGGCCCGGCCCGGCGGCTGGACGCGGGCGATCCGCGCTATCGCCCGGGGTACGTCCCGTGCCACGAAGGTCATGTCCTGGATGCCGCCTGGGGCGTTGAGACACTGCAGGGCATATTGCCGGCCGCCGTCGGTATCGGGCATCACGAGCACCGCGGCGTCCGCGGGATGAGTCTCAAGCAGGTTAAGGAAGGTAGGAATCACGCCCATGACGTCAACCCAGGCCTGCGGGTTGCCCGGTGAGCCGTGCAGCAGTTCGATGACGGGAAACTTGTAGTGCGCGTAGGACTTCTGGAAGTACTGCGGCGGGAGGTAGACGTATACGTCGCGGGTGAGATGGCTCCGTGCGCCAGTGACCGATGTCTGGAACAGGTATCCGACCTGGGCATCCTCCGCGAGGCTGGTGACCCGGCCGATGTTCTTGTCGAACTGCTTGTTAGTGCCGGCCCCCGCGGCTGCGTACTTGGGGATGCTGCTCACGCCCTGGCCGGTGAGATCATTGATCATTCCGCCCCAGGTCTGGTAGTAATCGTAGAACTTATTGACGGCGGCAATTCCGAAGACCATGGCGGGAATGAACGCCAGGCACGCGGCGAATACGCGGAACACGATCTGCCTGGCCAGGGCCACCCAGACGAGCAATCCCCCGAAGACCACCATGAGAAGCAGGAAGAAGCCGGTCCCTTGCGGTTCAAACACTCGGTTCTCCTCGCCGGAATCTGGCCTTACTGGTAGTCCGCCTCACCGAGGGCAGGCCGCACCACCAAACCACCACGTGATCACAACAGCGAACGTCCGAGGCATGACATTAAGTTCCCCCGGTGAGCACGCCAAACGAGCATGCGGCCCCGCTCAGCGGTGGAGGTGGGATTTGAACCCACGGAGGGGTTGCCCCCTCACACGCTTTCGAGGCGTGCGCCCTCGGCCACTAGGCGACTCCACCGCAGGCGAGCTTACCCGAATCCGTGCGTGCGCGGCGGGATGACCTAATTGGCGTACGGCCTCCGCGCGGCGAAGAAGTCGCGCAGCAAGGCACCGCACTCACTGGCGAGGACACCGCCGATGACTTCGGGGCGGTGGTTGAGGCGAGCGTCCCTCAGCACGTCCCAGAGTGATCCCACGGCCCCCGCCTTAGGGTCTTCGGCCCCGTAGACCACTCGAGCCAGCCTGGCCGCGGTCACCGCCCCGGCGCACATCGTGCATGGCTCGAGGGTGACGACGAGCGTCAGCCCGGTCAGCCGCCAGCTGCCGAGTAGGCGGGCCGCTTGCCTGATCGCGACGATCTCCGCGTGCGCCGTGGGATCGTGGTCTATCTCCCTGCGGTTGCGGGCCCGCGCTATGACGGTGCCCGCCTCATCGAGGATGACGGCACCGACCGGTATGTCCTCCGGTTCGGCCCCGGCCATACCGGAGCCGACCGGGGCAGACCCGGCCAGCGCGGACCCGGCCTCGGCCGCTTCCGCGAGCGCGAGCCGCATCGCGGGCTCGAAAGAATCGGTATATCCGGTCACGGGCCGAGCGCGACATCAAGCGCGCGCTCCACCGCATCGCCGAACCTGAGCCGCTCGGAGATGTGGGACACGGCGTCCTCCGGGTAGAGGTCGAGGTCGGCCGCGACCGCACCGAGTTCCATTTCATCGAGCCCGAGGTCCACGAAGATGGAGAGGTCACCCGCCGGGAGCACTTGGTCGAGTTCGTCATCTGAGGGCACCGAGATGTCCAGAGCCTCAAGCGCCTGACGGGCCAGCGGATAGTCCACCGCCGCGGTGAGGTCGGAAAGGAACAACGACACGTCTTCGCCAACGACCCTGACCGCGACCCAGAAGTCGTCGCCCACGCCGGCAAAGCCGATGGTGCCGCCCATGCTCGGCTGCCGGCGCAGCGCCTGGACGAAGTCATCCAGGTCGGCGGTCACCGCCGTCGGCAGGACGTCGGCCTCCCACTGGTCTTCTTCGCGGTAGACGATAACCGCGAAGTCAGTCTCACCCACGTCCGCCACCATCATCCCACTAGCATGCTCTGCACGGAGGAATGCTGTCAGATGGCCGCCGGTCGTGGCGGCAAAATCGCCGATCAGGGTGGCCGCCGAGGGATTCTGGGTCGGATGCCGGCGCGACTGGCATGCCCGGTCACGCACTGCTTCCGCCGATCGGGCATACTGGGGGCGACACGGGGGCATACCCACACAGACACGGCAGCTTCACCCCGTTAGCATTGGCCGCGAAATCGGTACGAGCTAGCATAGGTTCTCTGGCAGCTAGCGTAAGTCTGGGCGCCCATGGGAGGCGACGTGAATCTGAAAACCGTCCTCGGATGGGCCGCTGTCGCGTTCATCGTGTGGTTCATAATCGAGCAGCCGACAGCCGCCGCTCACATCGTGCACAACATCGGCACCTTCCTGACCTCGGTGGCTCACGGGCTTTCCAACTTCTTCGCGTCGATTTAGGACCCGATGCTGCCATGAGGCTGGTTCCGAACACGGACACGGTGCCTGCCTCGGTAAATAGATACCTTCTGCCCCACGAGCGCCAGGTCATCACCGTCCACCAGCACCCGGCCGTGCTGATCATGCCCATCCTGGAGGTTCTTGTCGGGCTGGCGATCGCAGGCTGGCTGAGCAACGCCCTCGCCCATGGCAACAGCACCGCCCTCCTCGTCATCTGGATCCTGTGGGCGCTGCTCTTGCTGCGGCTGCTGGCGAAGGTCTATGAGTGGGTCAAGACTTACTTCGTAGTCACGTCTCAGCGGATGCTGCTCTCGACGGGCGTTGTCACCCAGAAGGTGAACATGATGCCGCTCACCAAGGTGACGGACATGAGCTTCCAGCGGACCGCGACGGGCCGGGTCTTCGGCTACGGCGAGTTCATCGTAGAGTCCGCCGGGCAGGACCAGGCGCTGAGCAATATCAAATTCCTCCCCTACCCCGAGCAGCTCTACCTCGAGGTCTGCGGGCTGATCTTCAAGGACAAGGACGAGAGTCCCGACTAGGGTTTGCCTCCCGCTCGCCTGCGGGGGCCTTAGGCGCCGCCTTCGGCTCGCTCAGGCGGTCAGCAGCACGACGCCAATCGCGGCCAGCAGCAGACCGGCCCGCTGCAGCCAGCGCATCCGTTCGTCGAGCAGCCATCGGGCCAGCAGCACGGTTATGCCGGGATACAGCGACGTGATCACGACGGCCAGCCCGAAAAGTCCGGCCCGGGTGGCAAGCACGTAGCAGACGTTGGCGGCCGCGTCGACCGCCCCGGAAACCAGCGCGATTACACCCGTGCGGCCGCCCGCGCGCTGCCACGGTCGTGTCCGGGTTGCCAGCGCAATGCCGAAGGCGACCAGGGTTCCCGCCGTCCGCGAGACCGCCACCGGCCAGAGCACACCGGACTGCCCGGCGTTCTTAAGGCACAGGAAGAACAGGCCGAACCCGGCGCCCGCGGCGACACCATAGCCCAGGCCGCGCAACCGGTTGGCATCGTGCCGGTCACGCCCGCCCTGGCTCCCGCGCGGGCGGTCCCTGTCCGGCCGCTCCCGGCGGGCCGGCGGCATGCTGACCATGACGATGGCGGCCAGGCAGATCAGGCCCCCGGCGACCATGCTGGGGGTGAGACGCTCGCCGTCGGCGATGGCGACGCCGACCGGCAGCACCGTGGAGACGAGCGCGGCGACCGGGGCTACGACGCTGATCGGGGCGGCGGCGAAACCGATGTAGAACGCGATCAGGCCGGACGAGCCGCAGACACCGGACGCCGCCGCCCAGCCGACCGCGCTCCAGTCGCCGAACAAGGTGGACGCGCCCACACCGTGCCCTAGAAGGCCGCCCAGCCATGGGGCTTCGCCGAGCAACGCGACCGCCACCACGACCACCGCGCCCGCCGGGACGGTCACCGCGAGCACGGCGAACGCACTCGCCCGCCTCGACGCCACCCCGCCGAGAAAATCGGCGGTGCCGTAGAGCACGGCGGCGGCTAGGGCCAGGATTGTCACCACGGTCGGCGTTCCTCTGCAACAAGCGATGTCGGTCAGAATATTGATCTATGTAGTTCATTCTACCGACCGTCCGGCCTCATCCAGAGAGCCCGGTGCGTCCAGAGAGGGAAGACATGCCGGATGTGCCCGACATAACGATCGCGATCGCGCGGACCCTTCAGGCCCTGCGCGCCGATCGCGGCTGGTCGCTGGACCAGCTCGCCGCGCGTTCCGGGGTGAGCAAGGGCGTGCTCGTCGCGCTCGAGCAGGGACGGTCGAACCCCAACCTGGCCACCCTGGCCCGCATCGGCGACGCCTTCGGGGTCCCGGTGACGCAACTGGTCGATGTGGGCGGGGAACCAGCCGTCCGGATCAGCAGCCCGGACGCCTCCCGCGTGCTCTGGCACGGTCCTTCCGGTGGCACCGGGACGATCGTCGGCGCCACTGACCCACCATGGGCGGTCGAGTTGTGGCGCTGGGAGGTGATGCCCGGCGAGTCGTTCGGCGGCGACGCGCACGCGCCGGCCACTCGCGAGATGGTCTGGGTCGAGTCAGGCACCCTGACAGTGACGGTCGCAGGCGAGCGCCATGAGGTCAGCGCCGGTCAGTGCGCCCGCTTTCCGGCCAGCCGCCCGCATCGGTACGACAACGAGGGCGATCAGCCTGCCTGCCTCACCATGGTCGTGGTCATCCCGCCGTCCCGGGGATAAGGATGCGCCCGGCGGGACCTGTCGCCCCCGATCGATGAACCAGTCACGGGCGGCATACGCCGACCCGCGGGCCCCGGCCATGTCGAGGTCGGGCACCAGGGAGATCTCGGAGGATCTGACCTGCTCCTCCCGCAGGACGGTGTTGGCGCGCACCTCAGCGAAGAACCAGTCGCGGAAATGCGATGCGGCCTCTACGACGCCACCGCCGAGGAAGTAGGCGTCGGGATCGAGGAAGTTCGCGGCGATGGTGAACAGCCTCCCGAGCGCGATCGCCTGTTGCCTGAAGATCGCCAGCGCCATCTCGTCGCCGTCTTCGGCGTACTTGCGGACGAGTTTGGCGGCCTTGCCGATCGGCAGGCCGCTGAGCTCATGGCCCTGGTATCGGGTGAGCCAGTACGGCAGCAGGTTGTTCTGAATTCCGGTGAGCGAGGCCACGCTCTCCGCGTCGCCCGACTGACCGCAGTTACACGCGGGCATCGGCTGGCCGACGTCGAGCAGGTCATCGAGCGGGATGGGGACGTGGCCGAGTTCCCCGGCCATCCCCGCCGCGCCCCTGACGATCTGTCCAGCCTGGATGATCCCGCCGCCGAGCCCAGTACCGACGATCGCAGCCACCGAGCTCCGTTGCCCGGACTCCGTGCCGAACCGCACATGGTGCGCGTATAGCGCAGCCGAGTTCCCGTCGTTGTTGTAGATCACCGGGAGCCCGAGCCGTTCGGCTAGCGCACTGCGGATGTCGAAGCCGCGCCAGCCGACGTGACCGAAGTTCGTGGCGCCCTTGGACGAGATGACGCCATCTCCGCTGGCCGGACCCGGCGTGTCCAGGCCCACTGCCCTGACCGCCATAATCGGCACGCCAGTGAGCCCGAGCACCTGTTCCACCGAGACGACGAGGGACTCGATGGCCTTGTCCGGGCCCTCCCGGACGTCACTCGGAACTTCCGCCAACCGGTCAAGGAGAAACCGTCCGGCAGAGTCGAGGATAGTTCCGTTGTTCGTAGTCCCGCCGTTATCAAGGCCAACGACAACCCAGTCGACTAGCATCCGTCCTCCTAGTCCGGCCGCTGAGCCACGACCAGTCTAGGGAAATGCACTAGCAAAGAGCAATATCGCCCCGGCGGGGCACAGCCGGACAGGATCAGCTGCCGAGGATCGGGGATTTGAACTCCGGAGGGTGGTTACACCCAACCGCATCAGCAGCTCGGGGCACAGCGGTTCGGATTGGTTCAGGCTGGACCAACGTGCCCGATCGGTCCTCCGTGTACGACACCGGACGGCGTTGAACTGCAACCATGCCCCATCAGACATGCGGCCTCCTTGCCGCCTCAGCATGCCTGTCGGATCGCGCCCTGGCAACGACCTTCTGTTCCGTTGGAGTGGGCAAGTCGTCCAAGACCGTCCGTCACCGATCGTAGGCTGGGCCGATCTTCCAGGGTTGTCTACGTGCGTCGGGCGCCGTCCAGCGGCTTGGCGACAGTATTGGCAACAGTCGCGACGAAACGGCGCTGACCCCGACCGTCTGCTTTCAGGCGTGGCGTAGCCCAAGGTGCTAGACGTTGGCTGTTGTCCCAGCCAGATCGGTGTACTGCCCGTCGTGCTTGCTGGCAGCTGTAAGGAGGCGTCGCTGTACTCTTGGGCTGTACTGCCTGCCGCATTAGCGGCATGGCAGGCACGCCCGAGCTCTTCACCGTGGCGGCCATGGGTCGACAGGCCGAGATCGATCGTCGTGGTCAATACCGGACAGGAGCATCCCATGACCCTTGCATTGATCACGGCACTTCAGCACGCTCATCCACCCCATTCCACCGCTCCGTGGTACATCGCGATTCCCGTGGTTGCCGTGGCGCTTGGATTGACGATATGGCGCTGGCGGCGCGGGGGCGGAAGCCGCGGACCGTTTGGCGGCTCTAGTGATCAATGATGAGCAAGGCGCCGCTGCTCCGGGGATTACGGGCGTTGCGCTGTGCAGGCACTCGGGCTGCGACAGACAGGCTGGGGCCTCGCGACGCTGCCTGACCCGTCGCTTGGAAGATCGGTTTGCGCAGCGGGTCAGCCTGCCTATTCGCAGGTGAGGCGACGCCTCGGGCTGTCCGCAAGTGACCGTGCGCCGCCTCTCTCCCCCGTCGGACTGACTGCTGCCGATCCATTCGCCATCAGGTGTCAAGGGCTGGGGCGGCAATGAGGCCTGCTTCCAGGCCACGATCCTGAACTTGGATCCCGGGCCCGGTATGCAGGCTGAAGCTGAGGCGGCATCCCGTGCGGCTGAGGCGGGGCTTGGTGCCGCTGCTGAGGCCGCGCCAGGTGAATAACCGGGGTGTGCCGGGCCTGGTCATAACGCTCGGTGGCGCGTGGGTCGGTGTACCCCATGGCGCTCTGGAGATCGCGGAGCGACCTGCCGGCATCGAGGTACAGCGCCGCGAATGAGTGCCGCATCATGCGCGGTCCGAGGTGGCTGGTCAGGTCGGCTGGCAGGCCCGCCCGCGCGGCGAGGCGGCGCACGGCCTGCCATACGTCGGCGGCGAATAGCCGTCCCCCGGTCCGGGTGGCGAACAGTACCGGGACGCCGGTCAGGCCGGGGCGCCCGGCGAGATAGGCGTCTATCCGGGAAGCAGCCGGGCCGGGGAGCGTGAGGCTCTGGCGCTGGCCATTGGCCCGGGTGACCCGCAGCACCCGGTGTCCCCGTTCGGTGCCGAGATCCCCGACGTCGGCACCGATGACCTCGGACACCCGGGCGCCGGTGAATAGCAGGACAGCCACCAGCGCTGCGGTGCGGGCGCGCTGCGGGCCGGGTGCGGTGTCGGCCGCGTGGATGAGCGCGAGGGCCTGGTCCCGGGTCAGGGCCGGCGTGGGCGAGCTGGCCGGGTCGGCCCTGGGCCGGGCGATGCCGGCGGCCGGGCTGGCGGCGATATGCCCCCGCTGGGCCAGCCAGGCGTACCAGCCCGATACGGCGGCGAGCTTGCGGGCCGCGCTGGCCGGGGATAGTCCCGCGGTGTCCAGCTGCCGGGCGTACCGGGCTACGTGCAGCCCGGTGATGCCGGTGACCGGGTGCATCCCCTGTTCCTGGCACCAGGCCAGCCATGACGGCGCGCGGCTGGCTCGCCGCTGCGGTGTGATTCCGATGTCCCGGGCGTAGGCGGTGCGGGTGTTCTCAGATCGCTTGGCGGCGAGCCAGCCGAGCACCAGGAGGGTCACCGGGTCAGCGTCGGCTGAGGCGGTCACCAGTGCGAGTCCCGGGGGATGAGTGCTGCCCATGTCCGGACCCTGTCCCGGATAATCCTCGATAATCACGGTTATCGAGGATCTGTTGCCCTCGAGGGCGATGGGTTTCGCGGTGAATTCGGTCGCCATCGGCAACGCCCTTGCCTGACCAGGGATGGCACTGTACGTTGGTGACCGTACAGTATGTCCGGCTTTGGGAGACTGTGCCGAAATGGGCCTGAAAAATTGGTGCGCACTCGTGGTTTCAAGCCACTGATGATGGGCAAACGGGCCAGGGTCTGGTCTCTCCCCGGCGGAGCGGAGTTGCTCGTGCCGCAGCTGATTTTGCGTCGCATCGCTCATCGAGCGGTGCAAGTCGCGATCTTGGCTGCCGGAATCCTGACCATCCTGCTGGTGTTCTCCCAGCAGGCACGCGCAGCCACCTCCGCGTCAACCGCGTCGGCTGCGGGGCCGGCCGCCTCCAGCTCCAGCTCGGGCCGCCCGGCCACCTCGTCTGCGGCGCCGGTCACCTCGGCCGTCACCGCAGCGACCTCCGCAGCTACCGGTTCGGTTAAGTCGGCTACCTCGGCCGCCACCGGCTCCGGCCCCGGCTCCGGCACTACCGGCCCGGGCACCTCGGCCGCCACCGGCTCCGGCTCGAGCACCTCCGCGGCGACCTCCCCGGCCACCTCGGCCACCGCAGCGACCTCCGCTGCTACCGGTTCGGTTACCTCGGCCGCCACCGCGCCGGGTACCACCGGCTCTGGCTCCGGCTGGGGCTCGGCGGCGACCTCCCCGCCTACCACCGGTTCCGGCTCCGGCGCTACCGGCCTGGGCTCCGGCTCCGGTCCGAGCACCGGGCCCGGCACTAGCACCTCCGCGGCGGCCCCGGCCACCTCGGCCGCGACCGGCGTCACGTCGGCCGCTTCCGGCCGGGGCACAGGCTCCGGCTCCGGCTCCGGTCCGAGCACAGGCTCCGGCACTCTCGGCGGCGTCCTGGCCCCGGTCACGTCCGCGGCCACTTCCGCCACCGCGCCAGTCACCTCGGCCGCATCGGCGGCCGCCAGCACGGGCTCCGGGCCCGGCTCCGGTCCGAGCACCCGCTCCGGCACGGTCACGGGCACGCTAGGCCCGGTCACCGGCAGCCTCGGCGGCGTCCTGGCCCCGGTCAC
>JBAUAY010000126.1:0-1990 GCA_049676235.1 Streptosporangiaceae bacterium | reverse complement strand
CCGATGATCGCGACCGGGCCGTCAAGATAGTGAGTCATTACATCCCTCCGGGCGACAATCAGCCGGCGGCCGGGCTCAGGGAGGCATGCATCTCCCAGATCAGGACCTCGCTGGGCTCGGCAGCGGTTAAGATTTAATTGAACAGTCAAGTAAATTCGGATCATCGGAGAATCAGGATGTCTTTGTTCCGGCTCGACGCCAGCATCCGCTCGAAGGTTCCCACAGCCGCGCCATCGCCGACATCGTCGAGCAGGAGTGGCGCAACGCCCACCCAGGCGAGCCCGTCATCCGCCGTCACGCCGGCAGGTCGCCGCCGGCTACGTGGACCCACCCGGACCCGGACGAGCAGACTCCCCGAGCGAGTGCCTGTGCCCGCAGACCCACGTCTTAGCATGGGTTCGTGACGAGCGACCAATGGAAGAACGTGCCCCGCGGCCTAGGCTCGGCTGATAATGAGCGCTGACACCGATTCGACCAGGTCCGCCGCTGCCGATGCCGCGGCGGCGCCGCTTGACATGCTGCTGGGCGATGCCGCCACCGGCATGCTGCGCCGGATGAACCCAGGCGGCTCCGGCCTGCGCCTGGCCGCGTCCCTGGCGGCCAAGCCCCGGCTGGTCGCCGGGCGAGGAGGGCAGCTGGTCGGCGAGCTGGCCCGCATAGCAGTGGGCCGCTCCGAGGTACAGCCGTCCCGCCGGGACCGCCGGTTCGCCGACCCGGGCTGGACGGGCAACCCGCTGCTGCGCCGCACGATGCAGGCCTACCTGGCCACCGCGGAGAGCGTGGAAGGCGTAGTGGCCGAGGCCGGCCTGGACGAGCGCGACTCCGAACGGGTCGGCTTCGTGCTGACCAACCTGATTGACGCGCTGGCCCCGAGCAACAACCCGCTGCTGAACCCGGCGGCGGTCAAGGCCGCGGTCGACACCGGCGGCGGCAGCGCCCTGGCGGGCCTGCGGCACTTCGTCTCCGACATGGCGGTTCCGCCGCGGGTGCCCACCATGGTCGAGCCGGACGCGTTCGAAGTCGGGGTCGACCTGGCCGTCACGCCCGGGTCGGTGGTGCTACGGACCCCGGAGTTCGAGCTGATCCAGTACCGCCCGGTCACGACCGCGGTCCGGCACGTCCCGCTGGTGATCGTCCCGCCGGTGATCAACAAGTTCTACGTGATGGACCTGGCTCCCAGCCGGAGCATGGTGGAGTACCTGGTCGGCCAGGGCCTGCAGGTGTTCATGATGTCCTGGCGCAACCCGGACGCCCGGCACGCCAAATGGGATATCAACACCTACGGTCAGGCCATCCTGGACGCCATGGACGCGGCCGAACGGATCACCGGGAGCGAGCAGACCGTACTCGCCGGGGCCTGCTCCGGCGGCATCATCGCGGCGATGGTGGCCGCGCACCTGGCGCACACGGGCCAGCAGAACCGGCTCGCCGCGTTCACCCTCATGGTCACCGTGCTTGACCAGGCGCACGCGGGCCTGGCCAGCGCCGTCATCGACGAGCGGACCGCGAAGCTGGCCGAGGCCTCGTCCCGCGCCCGCGGCTACCTGGACGGCCGGTCGCTGGCCGAGGTGTTCGCCTGGCTGCGGCCGAACGACCTGATCTGGAACTACTGGGTCAACAACTACCTGCTCGGCAAGAAGCCAGCGCCATTCGACATCCTGTTCTGGAACGCGGACACCACCCGGATGACCGCGGGCCTGCACCGGGACTTCCTCGAGCTAGGCGCAGCCAACGCGCTGGTCCGCCCCGGCGCCGCGACCATGCTCGGCTCACCGGTGGACCTGGCCGCGGTCGACTGGGACAGCTACATCGTCGCCGGGATCACCGACCACATCTGCCCCTGGCAGTGCTGCTACCGGACCCCCCAGCTGCTGGGCGGCCGCCCTAGGTTCCTGCTGTCGACCAGCGGGCACGTCGCCGCGATGGTCAATCCGCCGGGCAACGAGAAGGCCAGGTACCAGATGGCCAAGGAGTGCCCGGAAGATCCCCA
>JBAUAY010000125.1:0-15389 GCA_049676235.1 Streptosporangiaceae bacterium | reverse complement strand
TCCGCGCCCGGCCCGCGATCGGGCAACTCAGGAAGGTGCGGGAAGTCGGGAAGTTCCCCGGCGATGACGCGCATCGCCTCGGCTGGATTGGTACCGGGCATCGAGCCGATCCCGGTGGCGCTTCCGGTCGGCCAGGGAAAGCGCGGTCCGTCATGGTCATCAGGCACATGTCGAGCTTAGGACCGCCAGGTGACAAACCCGCTACCAGCGCCTGTCCTGGGCTACCCCGCGCCCCGGCCCCTGCCCGGGGCGCGGGGGTAGCCTTTTCCGGCAGCTGCCGAGCTATCCGTTCCGGAAATGGTTGTCGGCATTCGCCGGCCAGCGCGGGTGGTCATCGGGATCGGCATCGTCCCAGCCGGGGTCCGGCGGCAGCTCATCGAAGGCGCCGGTTCCGTACTCCGGCGGGCGGCCTCGGTGCCCCTGCCGGTCCGTCCGCAGAGCTGACATCGCGAGGACCGTGATTATCCCGACCGTAATTCCGATGACGAAGAAGGCACTCACAATGGCTACGACCGAGTCGTTCATGACGACGACCAGCCGCGCGGCCGGAAATGAGACCCTGCCCCGCCGAAGCGGGTCAGCCGTCTGGCGCCTCGTGCCGCCGCGCCGGGTGCCGCGCCGGAGAGGGAGAACAGGCGGTCTTCTCTCCGAATGGCCACCGACACCATCGCGACCGCCCCGAGCGTGACACCGCTGAGAAAGACCGCCAGTATCAAGTACGCTACCGATGCTGCGCTGCCGCTCATGACAGCCTCCCCACATAACCTGCCGGCGGTGCGGACACCGCCGGGCCCTACCGTTCGCGGCCCCGGAGCAACTCCGCGGACCTTGACTGAGGGTCATCGACCGGCCCTCGAGCTGGGCATACCATCTGGTCTGCTGGACTGAGCTGAATCGTTGGTCCATTAGGGGTGGTATGACCTGTTCTTCTATGACCAAGCATTCGAATAGCTGGGCTAATGCCGACCGTTCCAGTGATCCCAACGTTTGGTACGTATGGGCTGAATACCCTCGCATCTGGGCCCGAAACCCCTCTCAGTCGAATAATCCGGACATCGAGGATGATTCCACTTGATCTAGCTAACCCATTGGTTGGGATGGCTGGTATAACGACGAGGGCGGGCCGGTATGTCGCCGGACGGCAGGCAGCCTGTTCGCTCGGATCACACCCCTCCGGCCTGGACGGCCGGGCCGTGGTTCCGGCTCCTGGACGCCATCCCCGACGAGCGCCCTGTTCGCGCTTCCGGCGGAGGGCGCCAGTTCACGGCGGGCCCGAAGGGGCTTTCACGGCCGTGAGCTCAGGGCTCGCAAGTATGACTCAGCCGGGCCCGGGACCGGTCC
Organism: Streptosporangiaceae bacterium; assembly: GCA_049676235.1. Classification (GTDB taxonomy): domain Bacteria; phylum Actinomycetota; class Actinomycetes; order Streptosporangiales; family Streptosporangiaceae; genus Palsa-504. The sequence goes on along the minus strand of JBAUAY010000125.1, from coordinate 14,048 downwards.
CCGGCCGGGCTAGCCCTCGGGCATCGGCAGCGTTCCGGGTGGCCATCGCTAGCAGCCCGGATTCCGCTTTGTTTCCGGAAGGGGCTGCTCAGCCGGGTAGTGCAGGTTAATGCGCCAGTTCGCGTACGACCGGGAAGAACTCGGCGTCCAAGTTCCTGCTGCCTACGCCGTTGAGCCTGCGGGCGCTGTGCGACATCCGGTCGGGCGCCTCGCGGACCAGGGTGTAGCGCCGGTCTTCGCGGCGGATAGCCAACGCGACCACCACGATGACTCCGGTCACTACCCCGCCGAGGAACAGAGCGACGGTAACTGCGACGACGCCGGCCATGACAAACTCCTGCACTTTCGTCCTGCGGAGTTCGTTCCGCTGGACCTTTTTCCTGCCACCCCGACCTGGCTGGACGTTCTCGCCGACCTAGTGTTCGTGAACCACCGCGTCCCCGTCTGTCCACGATTTGTGCCTGCTGTCCGGTACGTACCGTTGAGCCTGGCGATACTGCTCTCTGGAGCCATCTGGCAGGTCCTAGTGCATCCAAGCAGACCTACTGCTAGGATAGACCAACTGCAACCTGCCATCCAAGCCATCCCAACGTTTGGTACCTGTGGTAGCGTGTTACCACCGCCAGACGGGGTATAAACCCGCTGAGCCTAAATATTCCAGCGAGTTGAGCGGTACGGATGGTCCGGACAGGTGGGATCAGCCCAGTCACCAGGACACTCGCGCGCTAAGGAGGGTCGATGGCGAACCCCATGTACCGGCAGATCGCCGAAGATCTTCGCGCGCAGATCGAGGGTGGCGATCTCGAGCCCGGTCAGCAGCTGCGAACGGAGATCGAGCTCAGAGAGCACTACGGAGCGTCACGCAACACCATACGAGACGCGATCAAGCTGCTCACCGCGCGGGGGTTGGTCGAAACGAGGCCAGGCCAGGGAACCTTCGTCATACGGAAGATGAACCCATACATCACCAGCCTGACCGGCAGCCCCAAGGCGCCCACCCTGTACGGAGAGGTCGACGATTCAGCCGCGGGCGAGACCCCGGGAAGAGAACGAGTCTTCTTCAGCACTGAGCCCCAGGTCGAGATCCAGAAAGCGCCCGCCAGCGTCGCCAAGCAGCTGCAGGTTACCGAAGGTTCTCAGGTCATCAGCCGGCACCAGAAACGTTATATCGACGGAACCCCTTGGTCCATGCAGACGTCCTTCTATCTGATGGGGTTCGTCCTCAAGGGGGCCGATCGGCTCATCCAGGCCGGCGATATTGCGATCGGCACAATGACATACCTGGAGCAAACCCTCGGCCTGAGGCAGGTCGGATACCGTGACTGGATCACGGTGCGAGCGGCAGACGCCAGCGAGGCCTCGTTCTTTAACCTGCCTCCAGACGGCCGGGTCGGAGTCTTCGAGGTATTCAGGACCGCGTTCGACCAGACAGGTACAACGGTGCGGCTCACCGTGTCGGTATACCCCACCGATCGGAATCAGTTCATCGTTAACGTCGGAGATGTTCCGGACTCCGAGGAGGGCGACGGACCGGGTCCCTCCTAGGCAGGTACACCAAAAGTTAATAAAGCCTTGATCATTTACATCATCTTTCACCCGCAAGATAGCGCTGGACATAGCCGGGATTCAGCGGTCATCGCGGTTGTGTTTTAACAAGGCGGCAGCTTCCTGTTCCCCGGAGTCGGCCCGGGCAGAGCAGCGATCATGGCCGCGCACAGGCTCCGGCCGACGCCCCGACGTAGGAGACGGCGGTCGGACAGGGCATTCCCGCCCTGGGCACGTGGAAGAACCTTCGTGCCGATACAGGTATAAGTCAATTCGGAATACCCGCCAGATAGATCCCTGGCTGGGATGAAAAGAAAGGGGGCGAGCGCCATGGCGAAACTGCATGCGCGTCCCTCTAACCAGTACCGGTACGAGCACTACGACCCCCGCTTTTAGGGGAACCGGTCGGCCGGATGCTTGTTAACCGTCGGCGCTGGCTGGTACGGCAGCGCCGACGGCGAAGCCCCGTGATTCGTGGGACCTGACAAACCGGTGCGAGCCCTGGTAAAGCAGGGTACTGGGAGGTCATCTGGGACAAACTCACTACTTTCGGCCGGTAAAGGTTTGCTCTGGCTGGAGTCTGAAAACATCAAAATCCAGCCCGCCTGATCGGTCGCCCGGGTCAGCGTCTAACCAGGCCAACCGGGTCCTAGCGCACGATACCCGCCGCGCGGCGGTGATCGGGCCTGTGTTGGTTAGCGCTTCCGGTGGTATCGCGTACCTCGGATCAGGGTGACTATGTATCGGTGGGAGAGTACCCGTTTGCCCTACGTCTTGGTATGCCGGGGGACTTGGACGCAGTAAGCGGACTTGTCCGGAACGCCGCCGAATGGCTGCGGGCTAGCAAGAACACCGATCAGTGGGCAAAGCCCTGGCCGGACCGGGCCCGCCAGCGCGAGCGTATGCGGAATGACCTGCTCAAAGGTAAGACTTGGATCGTCTGGGACGGTACCACCGCAGCCGCGACGATCACCGTCGACACCGACGAGCCGCTAGATCTGAACGAGCAGCCCGTCTGGCCGGCGCACAAACGCCACGAGCCAGTGCTGTACGTCCGGCGGGTCATAGTCAGCAGGCGTTATGCGGGCCTGGAGCTTGGCGCAGCGCTCCTGGACTGGGCGGCTGACGTGGCGAAAAGAGACCACGACGCCGCACTTATCCGGGTCGATGTGTGGACCACCAATACAGACCTTCACACCTACTACGAAGGGCAGCGGTTTATACGCCGCGAGCGCAGGGATCCGAGGGAGCTTACGAACTACCCGTCACAGGCCCTCTTCGAGCGTGAGGTAAACCAGCCAGGATCGGATTACGCTAAGTTGTTCACAGAAAAAGTGGATCAAGATCAGCGCAAGTTTTACTGACAACGGTACCGCCGATCCCTAAACTTCTTGAGAACACCTGGCGGCTTTACGCCTGGCTGACCCGCCATACATTATATCTTCATAACACTAAATTACTATACGAAAGCGGCGAGTTGCTCAGCGTATTTTGAGCTGGGCCAATCATTCGGCGAGACTGACTGCGAGAACTCGGCGTAAAATTCCAGAAGCGAATTCTGGTATTCGATAGAGATACGGACTAACTGCTCACAGGTATGAGCTGGACACTTATCGTCGAGGCGTCGGTAGACCATTTGAGAGGTGCGGCAGAGCGTCGGCTATTGCCGTTAGCTCCCATCAGCTACCTGCCGATACGGTTAGGAGCAGCGATGCTTCATCCTAGGCAGCAAAGGCAAGAACCGGCCCACCTGGACGGGGGGGCCAGTGAAGCCATTCGGCTGGGAAGCCAACTACCCGAGTCGCGGATCGCGGAGCCCCCGGAGACCCAGTGGGATTTCATCGAACGCCAGGATGTTCGGGCAACAGGGGATGAGGAAAGTCTCAGACGCAACATCCACTGGCAATGGCACCGGACGCTACAGCACTTGGTCACCTACGCGGCTCCGTCATGCCTTGCCATCGTTGTCTTCGTTCTCACGAGGGAGCTAGGGCTAGCAGCGCAAACGGCAGTCAAGCTGTCGCTCGCTTGCCTAGCCAGCGCAACCGCGGGTCACTTCTCGCGCGAGTTGCTCACCATACTCACCGGTAAGCGCCGGTCACGCCATCAACGCAGCGAGGACGAGGCGTCGGGCAGCGAGGATGACCGCTCTTCCTGATCGTGGGCCTCCTCGGCGCAGTCTTTCCATGTGAGCCGACGGAGCGAGGGAGCCGCTACGAAACCGCCAACCAGCGCCCCGGCGATCGCCACACTCGTAACCACAATCAGTGAGGACTGCCGGGTCGAGGTGGTGAGATGGGCAATGGCCTCACCTATCAGAAGCGCTGCGGCGGTCACACCACTTATTCCGCCCGCAGTAACCTGCCAGGCCTTGCCCCGGCCATTCATACCGGTCACCAGGCCAAGTTACACGAACGGCCCTCGGGTTGGCGAGAGATTTGGAGCTGCGGGCGCCATCGGACGTAGTAAAGCCGGTCGCCTACGAGGACAGGCCGACTGAAGACCGATAAAGGTAGCGAAACCCCACCTGGCACCATTTTCCGCGTCTGTGCTCTCCGAGCGGAGGCGGGCACACGAATCCCGGCACCGGTGGACAGGGACCGGACACGACGGTCAAGACGTCGCGCCGATGGTGGCGCTGCCGAGCACGGTGTCACCGTCGTAGAGCACGGCGGCTTGGCCCTTGGCCACGCCCCGCGCCGGGCGGTGCAGCCGGATGCACGCCGCCTCGCCGTCCAGCCACACCGTACAGGCGTGCACCTCGCCGTGCGCGCGCAGCTGTACCAGGCAATCCACGGGCTGCGACGGCGAAGCGCATCCCGTCCAGACGGCCCGCATTGCCGTGATCTCCTCGATGTCGAGGCCTTCGGCTGGTCCCACCGTGACCGTCCTGGTCACCGGCTCGATGTCGAGCACGTAGCGGGGCCTGCCGTCACCGGCCGGCGTGTCCACCCGCAGGCCCTTGCGCTGGCCGACGGTGAAGGCGTAGGCGCCCTCGTGCTCGCCGAGGACAGCGCCTGAGGTATCGACGATCTGCCCGGGCGCCTGACCCAGATGACGAGCCAGGAAGCCCTTGGTGTCACCGTCGGCGATGAAGCAGACATCGTGGCTGTCCGGCTTATCGGCGACCGCGAGCCCACGCCGCGCCGCCTCGGTCCTGACCTGTGCCTTGGGCGTGTCGCCGAGCGGGAACATGGAGTGGCTGAGCTGATCCGAGGTGAGCACGGCCAGCACGTAGGACTGGTCCTTGCCGGGATCCACGGCGCGCTGCAGCATACCGTCCGAGATGCGGGCGTAGTGGCCGGTGCAGACGGCGTCGAAGCCGAGGGCCAGCGCGCGGTCGAGCACCGCGGCGAACTTGATCTTCTCGTTGCAGCGCAGGCACGGGTTCGGGGTGCGGCCCGCGGCGTACTCGGCGACGAAATCCTCCACCACGTCGCGGTGGAAACGCTCGGCCATGTCCCACACGTAGAACGGGATGCCGATGACGTCGGCCGCCCGCCGGGCGTCCCGGGCGTCCTCCAGCGTGCAGCAGCCGCGAGCGCCGGTCCGGTACGACGACGGGTTCGAGGACAACGCCAGATGGACGCCGGTCACCTCGTGACCCGCGTCCACCGCACGAGCCGCGGCCGTCGCGGAGTCCACCCCGCCCGACATCGCCGCGAGCACCCGAAGACCAGTCATCGGAACAAGGTTACCCAGGGTGGACGACTTCCCTGAACTCCCGCCAGTCCGCTGGGGCCCCCATCCCTGCACCTCGGGATTTGTCTGCAGTTTCGGGGGTTATAGCACCCGAAACTGCAGACAAATCGAGCTTGGCGGCGACGGGATGCGCGGGGCGGGCTCAGCGAGAGGGCTCAGCGGGCGGCGCGGCGGGCGCGGTCGACGACCTCGTGGATGACCCGGCCCAGGGCGTCCACGTCTGGCTGGGTGGAGGTGTGGCCGAGGGAGAAGCGGAGCGAGCCACGGGCCCGGGAGTCGTCGGCGCCCATGGCCAGCAGCACGTGGCTGGGCTCGGCCACACCCGCGGTGCAGGCCGAACCGGTAGAGCAGGCGATCCCGTTGGCGTCGAGCAGCATGAGCAGGGCGTCGCCTTCGCAGCCGGGGAAGGAGAAGTGCGCGTTTCCCGGCAGCCGGTCAGGTCCTGGGGGCGGGCCGTTGAGCACGGCGTCGGGCACCGCGGCCAGCACCTGGCGTACTAGGTCGTCGCGGAGCGCGGCGAGCCGCTCGGCCTCGTCGGCGCGGTGCTTGGCGCATACCGCGGCTGCCACCGCGAACGCCCGGATCGCGGGGGTATCGAGGGTGCCGGAGCGGATATCGCGCTCTTGGCCGCCGCCGTGCAGGACGGGCACCGGGGTCACGCCCCGGGCCAGGATCAGCGCCCCGACGCCGACCGGGCCGCCGAGCTTGTGGCCGGTGACGGTGAGCGCGTCGGCGCCGCTGACCGCGAAGTCGACGGGCAGTTGCGCGGCGGCCTGCACCGCGTCGGTGTGGAACGGCACGCCGTACTCGTGGGCCACCGCCGCGAGCTCGCTAACCGGCTGGACCGTGCCGACCTCGTTGTTCGCCCACATCACGCTGACCACGGCGACCTGCTCGGGGGCGCGGGCGATCGCGGCGCGCAGCGCGTCCGGCCGGACGGCGCCGTCGGCGCCGACCGCGAGCCAGACGGCCTCGGCGCCCTGCGCCTCCTCCAGCCAGCGCACCGAGTCCAGGACGGCGTGGTGCTCGACCGAGGTGGTCAGCACCCGCCGCCGGGAGCCATCCCGGCGCGCCCAGTACAGGCCCTTGACGGCGAGATTGTCCGCCTCGGTCCCGCCGCTGGTAAAGACGACCTCGCTCGGCCGGGCGCCGAACACCTCGGCGAGCTGCTCCCGGGACTCCTCCACCACCCGGCGGGCGCGGCGGCCCGCGGCGTGCAGCGACGACGGGTTCCCGAGCCGGGCGAGCTCCTCGGTCATCGCGGCGATCGCCTCAGGACGCATCGGCGTCGTCGCCGCGTGATCTAGGTACACGGGACTTGTGTTGTATGAACTCATGGCTGGGTTCAGCCTAGCCGCCGCGAAGATACCGAAGAAACAGATGTAACGGGCAAACTCAGTACCGATCGAGATAGGGCTACCCGCGCTTGCCGATTTCCTCGAGGAGTTGCGGGACCACCTTGAACAGGTCGCCGACCACCCCGAAGTCGGCCAGCTCGAAGATCGGGGCCTCCGCATCCTTGTTGATCGCGATGATCGTCTTGGAGGTCTGCATCCCGGCCCGGTGCTGGATCGCGCCGGAAATGCCGATCGCCATGTACAGCTGCGGCGAGACGGTCTTGCCGGTCTGGCCGACCTGGAACTGATGCGGGTACCAGCCGGCGTCGGTCACCGCGCGCGACGCGCCGACGGCCGCGCCGAGCGCGTCCGCGAGCTGCTCGATGACCTGGAAGCCCTCGGCCCCGCCGGTGCCGCGACCACCAGAAACCACGATCGTGGCCTCGGTCAGGTCCGGCCGCTCGCCGCGCTCGGCCACCACTCGCCCGGTGATCTTGGCGCCGACGAACTCCTCCAACATCGAGACCGGCGAAAGCTCGGCCGCACCGGGCGCGGGCTCGGGCGCGACCGAATGAGGGCGCATCGCGACGATGGGCGTCCCCCGGGTGACCCGGGAGTGGACGATCGACGCGCCGCCGAAGATGGACTGCTCCGCGACCGGGCTCCCGTCGGGGCCCGGCGTCAGGTCTACCGCGTCGGTGAGCAGGCCGGAGCCCGTCTTGACCGCGAGCCTGGCGGCGATCTCCTTGCCCTCGGCCGTGCCCGCCACCAGGACGAGGGCCGGGGACTTCTCCCTGACCAGCTGGGCGAGCAGTGCGGCCGTTGGCGCGACCACGTAGTCGTCGAACCGCGCGTCCCCGGCCACGTAGACGCGGGCCGCGCCGAACTCCGCGCAGCCCTGCTGGCCTTCCTCGGCACCCGGTCCCGTCCACACGACGGCGGGCTCACCGAACCTGCGGGCCAGCGTGATCAGCTCGTAGGTGACCTTCTTTACCTCGCCGTCCGCATGCTCCGCGAGCACCAGGATCTCAGCCATGCCGTCTCCCTTCCGGAGCCTCAGATGAACTTCTGCGCGGCGAGGAATTCGGCGGCCTTGACGCCACCGTCGGCTTCGTCCTTGACGATCACGCCGGCTTGCCGCGGCGGCCGCTGGGCGAAATCAACCACCTCGCTACCCGCTCCGGCCAGTCCGACCTGGACCGGTTCAATCCCGGCGTCGGCGAGGGTGAGCGTCTGGACCGGCTTCTTCTTGGCCGCCATGATGCCCTTGAACGAGGGGTACCGTGGCTCGTTGGTCTTCTCGACCACGCTGATCACCGCGGGCAGCGAGGTCTCCACCTCGTGGTAACCGTCGTCCGAGACGCGGCGGATGCGCAGGGTGGACCCATCGATGTCCACCTTGCTGGCCAGCGAGGCCTGCGGGACAACCAGATGCTCGGCCAGCATGGCGGCCATCACGCCCATCCTCGCGTCGGTTGACTCCGACCCGCAGATCACCAGGTCGAAGCCGATCAGGCCGAGCACCTGGGCGAGCGCGTAGGAGGTCGACAGCGCGTCCGAGCCGACCAGCCCGTCGTCCAGCAGATGCACGGCCTTGTCCGCGCCCATCGACAGCGCCTTGCGGATCGACTCGGCGGCCTTCTCCGGGCCCATGGTCAAGATCGTGACCTCGGCCTCGTTACCCGCCCCGCGCTGCGCCTCGGCGATCTGCAGGGCCTCCTCGATGGCGTACTCGTCAAGCTCGTTGATGAGCCCGTCCACCGACGCGCGGTCCACCGTGGAGTCCGAAGGCTTGAGCTTGCGGTCGGCTGCGGTATCTGGCACCTGCTTGACGCACACGACGATGTTCATGGACTACACCGACCTCCTTGGTTGCTGGTACACAGCCTGTCAAACCCCGGAGCGCCACCGGGCACCGGGTCCACGAGCGTTATGTTACTTGCCGGTAGATTCGCGGGCGAACGCCGCCGGCGGTCACGGCCGTTTCATGAAACGGCAAGGTGCCCGCCACCGTTGCGTCGGCGCCTAGAGTCCCAGGTGAGTAAGAATCTTCAGGAAGCATCCACTCGTCAGGAGGGCCATTTGCCTCGGGTCACCGTCATCGGGACCGGATACCTCGGGCTCACCCACGCCGTCTGCCTGGCGGACCTCGGGCACGAGGTGCTGGCGATCGACGTCGACGCGGAGAAGATCGCGAAGGCCGCCCGCGGCGAGGTCCCGTTCTTCGAACCCGGCCTGGAACCGCTGCTGCGGAAGAATCTGGATTCCGGCAGGCTCCGGTTCACCATGTCGTTCGCCGAAGTCGGCGAGTTCGGCGACATCCACTTCCTGTGCGTGGGGACGCCCGAGGGCGAGTCGGGCCGGGCCGACCTCAGCTCCGTCTACGCCGCGGCCGGGGCGCTGGCCCCCCACCTGGCGTCGCCGTGCCTGATCGTGGGGAAGTCAACCGTCCCGGTCGGCACGGCCCGGCGGGTGATGCACCGGATGCAGGCGATCGCGCCGGCCGGCGGCCGGGTCGACGTGGCCTGGAATCCGGAGTTCCTGCGGGAGGGGTTCGCGGTGCAGGACAGCCTGGCTCCTGACCGCATCGTGCTCGGCGTGGCCTCCGACCTGGCCGAGGCGCGGCTGCGCCAGGTGTACCGCGCGCCGCTCGAGGCGGGCACGCCACTGCTCGTGATGGACCTGGAGACGGCTGAACTGGTCAAGGTGGCCGCGAACGCGTTCCTCGCGACCAAGATCTCCTTCATCAACGCCATGGCCGAGATCTGCGAGGAGGCAGGCGCTGACGTGATACCGCTCGCCGAGGCGCTCGGCTACGACGCGCGGATCGGCGGGCGGTTCTTGGCGCCCGGGCTCGGATACGGCGGCGGCTGCCTGCCCAAAGACATCCGCGGGTTCCGCGCCACCGCGGCGGAACTGGGCGTGAGCTCGCTGGTCAGCCTGCTGGGCACGGTGGACGCGATCAACCTCGGCCGCCGGGACCGGGTGGTCACGCTGGCCCGCCAGGCCGCCGCGGGCTCGCTGGCGGGCAGGCGGGTGGGGGTGCTCGGCGTCGCGTTCAAGCCCAACAGCGACGACGTCCGGGATTCTCCCAGCCTGGCCATCTGCGACCGACTGGTGGCCGAGGGAGCGATCGTGTCCGTGCACGACCCGGTGGCCATGCCCAGCGCAGCCGCCAAACAGCCGGACCTGCGGTACGCGCCGTCGGTATCGGAGGCGGCCCAAGGGGCCGACCTGGTCCTGCACCTCACCGAGTGGTCCGACTACCGGGCCATCGACCCCGCCGCCCTGGCCGAGGTCGTCGCCCAGCCAGTGATCATCGACGCGCGCTGCTGCCTAGACGCGGATTTGTGGCGCAAGGCTGGCTGGTCCGTGCACGTTCTCGGGCGGCCTTAACCCTCGGCCGCCTCCACTACGTTGGCCAAAAGCATGGCGCGGGTCATGGGGCCGACCCCGCCCGGCATGGGAGCCAGCCATCCGGCCACCTCCGCGACGTCCGGGGCGACGTCGCCGACCAGCCTCGGCTTGTCCCCGTCCGTCCGGGTGATGCCCACGTCGACCACCGCCGCGCCCGGCTTGACCATGTCCGCGGTCAGCAGGCCGGGCCGTCCTGCGGCCATCACCACGATGTCCGCGGTCCTGGTGTGGGCGGCGAGATCCTTGGTTCCGGTGTGGCACAGCGTGACCGTGGCGTTCTCGGTGCGCCTGGTCAGCAGCAGCCCGAGGGCACGGCCGACGGTGATCCCGCGCCCGATGACGGTGACGTCGGCGCCCGCTAGGGCCACCCCGTAGTGGCGCAGCAGTTCCACGATGCCGCGCGGCGTGCAGGGCAGCGGGCCGGGCTCGCCGAGAACAAGCTTGCCGAGGTTGACCGGATGCAGCCCGTCCGCATCCTTGGCCGGATCCATCCGGGCCAGGACGGCGTGGGCGTCCAGCCCGGCAGGCAGCGGCAACTGGACGATGTACCCGGTGCAGGCCGGATCGGCGTTCAGCTCGTCGACCACCGCCTCCACCTGCGCCTGGGTCGCGTCGGCGGGCAGGTCCCGCCGGATGGACGCGATCCCGACCTGCGCGCAGTCCCGGTGCTTGCCGTTGACGTAGGCGCGGCTGCCGGGATCGTCGCCGACCAGGACCGTGCCGAGACCAGGCACGATGCTGGCCTTGCCGCCTGCGGCGGCGGGTCCGCGCGCGGCCAGCGCAGCCACCCGCTGCGCCAGGCCGGCCCGTATGTCCGCGGCCACGGCCTTTCCGTCGAGCACCTGTGCGGTCACGCGTCGACCTTTCGGATCAGTGGTAAAAGTGCCGGACGCCGGTGAAGTAGAGCGGGATGCCCGCGGCTTCGGCGGCCGTGACGGTCAGGTGGTCGCGGATCGAACCGCCGGGTTCGACCACCGCGGCCACTCCGGCCTGGGCCAGGATCTCGAAGCCGTCGGCGAACGGGAAGTACGCGTCGCTGGCCGCGACTGAGCCCGCCGCCCGGTCTCCGGCCCGCATCACCGCCAGCCGGGACGAATCCACCCGGTTGACCTGGCCCATGCCGACACCGACCGAGGCTCCGCCCGATGCGAGCAAGATGGCGTTCGATTTGACCGAACGGCAGGCCTTCCACGCAAAGGCAAGATCTGCGAGCTGCTGCGGGGTGGCCGCCGGGCCTGCCTTGAGCTGCCAGTTGGCCGGATCGTCGCCCGGGGAGTCCACTCGGTCCGGGGACTGCAGCAAGATCCCGCCGCTTACCGGCCGCCATTCCCAGGTCGTGGACGGGCCGCGCGGGGCGCAGCGCAGCAGCCGGACGTTCTTGACCGCGGACAGGATGTCCCGCGCCTCGGCATCGAAATCGGGCGCGATCACCACCTCGGTGAACACGTCGGCGATCTGCCGGGCCAGCTCGGCGGTCACCGGCCCGTTGGCGGCGATCACCCCGCCGAACGCCGAGGCCGGATCACAGGCGTGCGCCTTGGCGTGTGCCTCGGCCAGGTCGGCGCCGACGGCGATCCCGCACGGGTTGGAGTGCTTGATGATGGCCACGCACGGCTCGGCGAAGTCGTACGCGGCCCGCCGCGCCGCATCCGCGTCCACGTAGTTGTTGTAGGACATGGCCTTGCCGTGCAGCAGCTCCGCGGCCGCGATGCCCTCACCGGCGGCCGGGTGGTCAGCCCCAGTCCGTTCGGCTGAAAGGTCTTTATACAGGGCCGCGCGCTGGTGCGGGTTCTCGCCGTAGCGGAGCACGTCGGCCCGCCGCCACAAGGCGCCCGCCACCGCGGGCCAGCCGCTGTCACGTGCGATCTCGTCAGGGGCGTACCCGGCCGCGAACCAGGACGCGACGGCGAGATCGTAGGCGGCGGTGTGCGCGAAGGCCTCGGCGGCCAGATGGCGGCGCTGGTCCCGGGTGAAACCACCCTCGGCCAGCGCGGCGAGTACGTCGGCGTATCTGGACGGCTTGATGATGACGGCCACCGAGCCGTGGTTCTTGGCGGCGGCCCGGACCATCGAGGGGCCGCCGATGTCGATCTGCTCCACGCATTGCTCCGGCAAGGCTCCGGACGCGACCGTGGCCTGGAACGGGTACAGGTTCACCACGACCAGCTGGAACGGCTCGATGCCGAGCTCGGCCAGTTGCGCCTCGTGCGCGGGGTTAGCGGTGTCCGCGAGCAGGCCCGCGTGCACCTTGGGGTGCAGCGTCTTGACCCGCCCGTCGAGGCACTCGGGGAAGCCGGTCAGCTCCTCGACTCCGGTGACGGGCACTCCGGCGGCCGCGATCCTGGCCGCCGTACTGCCGGTGGAGACGATCTCGACACCGGCCGCGTGCAGCCCGGACGCCAGGTCCTCCAGCCCGGTCTTGTCGTAGACGCTAATCAGCGCCCGCCTGATCGGGATCCTGGTCACAGTATCTCCTCACACATTCGTACCTTCCGGAGAGCCCTGCGGGCCACCGGCCGCTCGCACGGGCCACAAGGACCCGTGCTCGCTAGCTGGTACCGGATGGCACTCACGGGCCGATCCTCACCTTCCTGCCGCGGACGGACCAGCCTTCGCGGACCATCTTGCCCACCGTGCCGACGAGCAGCGACCGCTCGGCCACCTTGATCCGCTCGTGCAGCGTCGCCTCGTCGTCATCGTCGGCTACCGGGACGCTGGCCTGCGCCACGATCGGTCCCGCGTCCACGCCGTCGTCGACGATGAAGACGGTGCAGCCGGTGACCTTCACCCCGTGGACCAGCGCGTCCCGCACGCCGTGCGTCCCGGGAAACGACGGTAGCAGCGCGGGGTGCGTGTTCAGGCAGCGGCCGCCGAACACCTCGAGGAACGGCCTGCCGACGAGCTTCATGAACCCGGCCAGGATGATCAGGTCGGGCTCGTAGCCGGCGCAGATGCGGGCGAGGGCCGCGTCCCACTCCTCGCGAGCGGGATAATCCGCCAGCCGGACGACGAAGGTGGGGAGGCCGGCTCGTTCGGCCCGCGCGAGCGCGTTGATCGCACCGCGGTCCGCGCCGACCGCGACCACATGCGCCCCGTAGGCGTCGTCGTGGCACGTGTCGATCAAGGCCTGAAGGTTGGTCCCCTCCCCGGAAACGAGCACCACCAGTTTTTTGTGCTCGCTCGCCTCCGGGCCCCCACCCACCTCCCCATTCCCCTTCACTGGCGCCCCTTTGGCTCGCTCACGGGGGCAACCCTATGGCACGTGGCCGGGTGGTCGGCGGAAGAGGCAGAATAGGTGTCGATGGCCAGATACCAGCCACCGGGTGGGCGCGGGCCGCAACCGAGAGGGATGCTGCCTGCCCGCCGCCAGCTGCCACCTCCCGATCCCGCCTTGCGCCAGCGAGCGCTGGCGGCGCTGATGCTGGGCGTGCTCAGCCTGATCGGCCTGATGCTCGGGCTCGGCAACCTGCGTCGCGGGATCTACGTGGCGGTCCTCACCCTGCTGTTCGCGGTAGGCGCGATCTGGCTCGGCGTCACCGCGACCAGGAAGGCACGACGCGGCGGCACGTCCCGGCCGCGCTGGGCGATCGGCGGCGTCGTGCTCGGCGGACTTGGCCTCGCGGTCAGCGCGTTGTGGCTCCTCGTGCTGGCGGTGTTCTGGCCTCAGCTGAACGCGTACTACAACTGCATGAACGGCGCGAACACGGTGGCGGCCCAGCAGGCGTGCCACAACCAGTTCACCACCTCGGTGGGCGGCGAGATCAGCGTGCTGCAGAACGGTAAGTAGACCCGCGGATTACGGCTCGTCTCCGTATTCTTCGACTAGGCCGACTGGTACCTCCTCGTCCTGGTCGCCGACGGCCCAGGGGTTCAGGTAGATCCGGTGCCCGGCGGCGTCGTCGGTCTCGTCGTGCTGGCCCGGAGGGTAGTGCTGGCTCTGCTGGCTCGGGGGGGCGACCCCCCGAAACCCCCCGATCCTGGGGGAAAACCTTTCCCCCCAGACCCCCTCGGCCCCCCTCCGGGGGGTAGCCCGCCTTAGGATGAGCC
>JBAUAY010000124.1:0-6160 GCA_049676235.1 Streptosporangiaceae bacterium | reverse complement strand
ACCTGGCGCGGCCCGCGGTCCGAGCCGCCCGGAGTGACCGGGACGTGGCCCGGTGTGCCGCCGACCGACCACGTCAAGGGTTCCGGGGTGCTCGACGTCCGGCTGGCCACCTGGCGCCAGCTGCTGGACAGCGGGACGATGCAAGACGGCGAGCCCTCACTCGCGGGAACCGCCAGGCCGGTGGTGGCCCGGATGTCCGCGGGGACCGCGGCCGAGGCAGGCACAGCCGACGGCGATAAGGTGACCGTGGCCACCGAGCGGGGTTCGGTGACGGTTCCGGTCGAGGTCGTGCCGATGGCGGACCACGTGGTCTGGCTGCCGGCCGCCGGGCTGGCCCGGGCGGGCGCGGACCCGACGACGGCCGAGAACGTCCCGTATCCCGGTGACCCGGAAGCCGCGGTGCAGGCCGGAACGACCATCCGCGCCCAGCTCGGCGCGGGGCACGGCGCCATGGTCACGCTGAGGAGGCCGGAATGATGCAGGCAGGGGGGCTGCCCCACGTGCTGGCGGCTCCCGCGACAGATCCCACGTTGAGCGACTTCAACCAGCTCATCTGGTGGATGGTGCTGCTGAAGGTCGCGATCGTCTTCCTCTTCCTGCTGCTGTCGACCATGTTCATGATCTGGGCCGAACGCCGGGCCATCGGGCGGATGCAGAACCGGCCCGGCCCGAACCGGGCCGGGCCCTTCGGCCTGCTGCAGCCGGTCGCGGACGCACTCAAGCTGCCGCTGAAGGAAGACATCATCCCGCTGGGCGCGGACAAGCTGGTGTTCATCGCCGCGCCGGTGATATCGGGGGCGATCGCCTTCATCAGCTTCTCGGTCATCCCGTGGGGCCCGGAAGTCTCGATCTTCCACCACCACACCCCGCTGCAGCTCGCCGACCTGCCGGTGGCGGTGCTGCTCATCCTGGCGATGAGCTCGATCGGCGTGTACGGGATCGTGCTAGCCGGCTGGTCCTCGGGGTCGCCCTATTCGCTGCTCGGGGCGCTGCGTTCCGCGGCGCAGGTAATCAGCTACGAGATCGCGATGGGCCTGGCCTTCGTGGCCGTGTTCCTCTACGCGGGCTCGTTGTCTACCACCGCCATCGTCAATGCGCAGCAGCACGAATGGTACGCGTGGCTGCTACCGGTCTCGTTCGTGATCTACCTGGTCACCATGGTCGGCGAGACCAACCGGCTGCCGTTCGACCTGCCCGAGGGCGAGGGCGAGCTGGTGAACGGCTATCACACCGAGTACTCGTCGATGAAGTTCGCGATGTTCTACCTCGGCGAGTACATCAACATGATCACGGTCTCCGCACTCGCGACGACGATGTTCCTCGGCGGCTGGCGGGCGCCCTGGCCGCTATCGCTGTGGTCGGGCGCCAACAGCGGCTGGTGGCCGCTGCTGTGGTTCCTGATCAAGGTCTACATCTTCTTGTTCTGCTTCATCTGGCTGCGCGGCACGCTGCCCCGGGTCAGGTACGACCAGCTCATGGCGATCGGCTGGAAGGTCCTCATCCCGGTCTCCATCGTCTGGATCCTGCTGATCGCGACCGTGCGCGCGTGGCGGCTGGACACCCACAGCACGGCCCCGTACGTCGTCTTCGGCTTCGTCATCGTGCTCATCCTCGTCCTGGTCTGGATGTGGGACAGCGCCGCGCAACAGCGGGCGGACAGGTACGCGGCCGCCGAGGCCACCGATGTCAGCGAGGCCGGTCAGGCCGTGGCCATGGGCCCGGACACGCATTTCCCGGTGCCGCCGATGGACCTGCCGCACTACCACGGCGTCGGTCTCGGCGGCGCGACCGAGCTGGATGCTGAAATCAGCCATACGGAAACCTCCAGTCGGGAGGTCACAGGTGCTTGATTTTCTCAACCCGATCAAGGGCTTCGGGGTCACCTTCAGCGAGATGTTCAAGAAGCCCGAGACCGTCTACTACCCGGAGGAAAAGCGGCCGACCGCGCCGCGGTTCCACGGTCACCACCAGCTCAACCGGTGGCCGGACGGGCTGGAGAAATGCATCGGCTGCGAGCTGTGCGCCTGGGCCTGCCCGGCGGACGCCATCTACGTCGAGGGCCGGGACAACACCGAGGAAGCCAGGTTCTCCCCCGGCGAGCGGTACGGGGCCGTCTACCAGATCAACTACCTGCGCTGCATCCTGTGCGGCATGTGCATCGAGGCCTGTCCGACTCGCGCGCTGACGATGACCAACGAGTACGAGATCGCCGACGACAATCGGGAAAACCTGATCTGGACCAAGGAGCAGCTGCTCGTGCCGCTGCTGCCGGACATGGAGGCGCCGCCGCATCCGATGCGCCTGGGTGATGACGAGAAGGATTATTACCGCCTGGGCGCGGCCGGCCTGGTGACTGGTCCGCGGGCCCCGGGGATGGCCGGACCGGGCGGTCCATCGGGTCCACCGGTGTCCGCCTCATCTCCGGACGCCTCGCTGGCCTGGGCTCCGCCGGAAGTGCGCGAGGCGGGTCGGCAGGACAAGGGTGAGGACCAATGACACACGTCCTGGCGGCGGGCACCAATACCGACGTGATCGCGCGGGAGAGCCTCTTCTGGATCCTCGCTGTGGCCTCGGTGGCGGCCGCGCTGGCCATGATCCTGGTCAGGCGGGCGGTGCACTGCGCCATCATGCTCGCCGTCGTGATGCTCTGCCTGGCGACCATGTACGCCATGCAGGGCGCGCCGTTCCTCGCCTTCGTGCAGATCATCGTCTACACCGGCGCCGTCCTCATGCTGTTCCTCTTCGTCATCATGCTGATCGGCGTCAGCCACGCGGACTCGATCGTGGAGACGATCAAGGGCCAGCGGATGGCCGCGGGCCTGGCCGCGATCGGATTGTTCGTGATCTTGATCCTCGGCATCGGGCACGCGGCCATCGGCCCGGCGACACCATCCACCGCGGCGAACGGGGCGAACAACCTTTCCGGGCTGGCCGACCTGATCTTCACCACCTACGTGTTCCCGTTCGAGGTCACCGGCGCACTGCTGATCACCGCGGCGCTCGGCGCGATGGTGCTCGCGCACCGCGAGCGCATTGCGCCGAAGCCCACCCAGCGGGACCTCGCCGCCAGGCGGCTGGCCAGCGGCCAGCTCGCGCCCGACCCGTCGCCCGGGGTCTACGCGCTGCACGATGCCGCGGACCGGCCGGCCCTGCTGCCGGATGGCAGCACGTCGGATCTGTCGGTCAGCCCGACGCTGTCGCAGCGTGAGGTGAGCGACGCACCCCAGTTCGTTCGGCCAGAAGAGACGGTGGAGATCACGGCGGAAAGCGGCGAGCGGGAGCCCGCCCCTTCGATACCTGCACCCCCGGCGGGGAGGGCCGACTCGTGAGCCCGGTCCATTACGTGACCCTTTCCGTGATCCTGTTCGTGATCGGCGGGGTGGGTGTGCTGGTGCGGCGTAACGCGATCGTGGTGTTCATGTGCATCGAGCTGATGCTGAACGCATGCAACCTGGCCTTCGTCGCGTTCGCCACTATGCACGGAAACCTGGACGGCCAGGTCATCGCGTTCTTCGTGATGGTGGTGGCCGCCGCTGAGGTCGTCGTCGGCCTCGCGATCCTGATGGCGATCTTCCGGGCCCGCAGGTCGGCGTCGGTGGACGACGCCAACCTGCTGAAGTACTGAGCTGAAGGGATGACGACCTTGACAGGCACGGCTCACGCCCACGCCCTGGCCGCGACCTTTACCACCGTGCCCGCGGCCGGCGCGCTGCGGTTGTCGTGGCTGCTGCTCGCCTTCCCCCTCGTCGGCGCGGCGGTGCTGCTGGTCGGCGGCCGGCGCACCAACCGGTGGGGGCACCTGTTCGGCGTCGCGATGCCGGTCGCGGCGTTCGTGTACGGCGTGATCGCGTTCTTCAGCCTGCTCGGGGACACCAACCGCAGCCAGGACGTGCACCTGTACTCCTGGATCCCGGTGGCGGACTTCCAGGTCAACATGAACCTGCTCGTCGACCAGCTGTCGATCTGCTTCGTGCTGCTCATCACCGGGGTCGGGTCGCTGATCATCATCTACTCGGTCGGCTACATGGCCCACGACCCCGAACGGCGCCGCTTCTTCGGCTACATGAACCTGTTCCTGGCGGCCATGCTGCTGCTCGTGCTGGCCGACAACTACCTGGTGCTCTACGCCGGCTGGGAGGGCGTCGGCCTGGCGTCCTACCTGCTGATCGGGTTCTGGCAGTACAGGAACTCGGCGGCGGTCGCGGCCAAGAAGGCGTTCATCGCCAACCGGGTCGGCGACGCCGGGCTGTCCCTGGCGATCATGCTGATGTTCGCCGAGTTCGGCAGCGTGTCGTTCACCGGGGTGTTCAACTCGGTGCACTCCGGCGGCAGCGGCGTGGCCACGGCACTAGGGCTGCTGCTGCTGCTCGGCGCGTGCGGGAAGTCGGCACAAATACCGCTGCAGTCCTGGCTGCTGGACGCGATGGAAGGCCCGACCCCGGTGTCGGCGCTGATCCACGCGGCCACCATGGTCACCGCCGGGGTATACCTGCTCGTGCGGTCCAACCCGATCCTCGCGCTCACGCCCGACGCACGGCTGGCGGTGGTCCTGGTGGGCACGGTCACGCTGCTGTTCGGCGGCATCATCGCCTGCGCCAAGGACGACATCAAGAAGTCGCTCGCCGGGTCCACCATGAGCCAGATCGGCTACATGTTCCTGGGGGCCGGCCTCGGGCCGGCCGGGTACGTGTTCGCCATCGCGCTCCTGCTCGCGCACGGGTTCTACAAGGCCGGGCTGTTCCTCGGCGCGGGCTCGGTGATACACGGGATGAACGACGAGCAAGACATGCGGCGGTACGGCGGGCTCGCCCGCTTCATGCCGGTCACCTACGTGACGTTCGGCCTCGCGTACCTCGCCATCATCGGCATCCCGCCGTTCTCCGCGTTCTTCACCAAGGACCCCATCATCGACGGGGACTTCACCGAGCACGGCACGGTCGGCTGGATTCTCGGCATCTGCGCCCTGATCGGCGCGGGCATCACCGCGTTCTACATGACCCGGATGATGCTCATGACCTGGTACGCGAAGCGGCGCTGGGAGCCGGATGCCCATCCGCACGAGTCGCCTCCCGTGATGACCTTCCCGATGATCGTGCTCGCCATCGGCTCGGTCGGCGCCGGCGCGTTCCTCATCATCAACGACCGGCTTCAGGATTTCCTCGCCCCGGTCGTCGGGGTACCGCCCGTTTCGCACGGCTTTCTCAGCATCGCCGGGCTGGTGGCGTTGGTGGTGGCCCTGGCCGGTGTGGGCATCGGGTGGATGATCTACGGCCGGGTTCCGGTCCCGGCGACGGCCCCGGCAGGGCGATTTCTCACGATCGCCGCGCGAAAGGACCTCTACGGGGACGCGTTCAACGAGTCGATCCTGATGCGGCCCGGCCAGTGGCTGACCCGGCTGTCGGTGTACTTCGACAATCGCGGCGTGGATGGTCTGGTGAACTCGCTGGCCGCGCTGGTGGGCGGGACATCGGGGCGGTGGCGCAAGATGCAGACGGGGTTCGTCCGCTCCTACGCGCTTTCCATGTTCTTCGGCGCCGCTGTGCTGGTCGCCTTGCTCCTGGCGGTGAGGCTCTAGATGAACGGCTTTCCCTGGCTGACCATTGCGGGCGCGGTCCCGCTTCTCGGTGCCATCGTGATCATGCTGATCCCCGGCTTGCCGCAGGACAGCGCTGACGCCGACCGGCAGGCGCGCAACGCGCTGGCCAAGTGGACGGCGCTGGCGTTCTCCCTGCTGACGCTGGTCGTGGTGATCATCATCGCGGTCAAGTTCCAGGTCGGCGGCCCGAACTACCAGTTCACCGAGATCTACTCATGGATCCCGCAGTTCGGCGTGCACTACGCGGTCGGCGTGGACGGCATCGCGCTGGTGCTCATCGCCATGTCCGCGGTGCTGATGCCGGCGGTGATCCTGGCCTCGTGGCACGACGCGGAGCCCGGACGGCACTCCGTGAAGACGTACTTCGCGCTGATGATGGTGCTCGAGACGATGATGATCGGCGTCTTCGCGGCGACCGACGTCTTCCTGTTCTACGTGTTCTTCGAGGCCATGCTGGTGCCGATGTACTTCATGATCGGCAGCTACGGGGTCGGCAAGCGGCAGTACGCGGCGGTCAAGTTCCTGCTCTACAGCCTGCTCGGCGGGCTGCTCATGCTGGTCGCG
>JBAUAY010000123.1:0-10012 GCA_049676235.1 Streptosporangiaceae bacterium | reverse complement strand
CGGCTGAGGGTTTGAACGCGGCCCGGTAGCCGTCCACCGCCTCGAGCACGGTGGCCGGGCTGACATGGTAGTTGGCGGCGAAACGAAGGCCGTTGTGGCCGGCGACCTCGGCGCTTTCCCCGCCGCTGCTGCCCAGGATCCAGATCTGCAGCGCCGCGTGCTCGCCGGGCACCACGTGCGCCTCCGCCCCTTCCTCTGAGCGGTAGGTGCCGGCGATCAGGGCGAGGACGTCGCCGACCTGCTCGGTGTAATTCTGCGGTTCGGCGTGCGGCAGCTGCAGCAGCCTCTTCTGCAGGGCGAACCGGGGCGAGCCGAGCAGGTGCTTGAAGGAAAACCGCGGCGGGATGAGCAGTCCGTTCGGGGTCCGGCCGCCGGTCACGGTGGCCGCGCCGCCGCCGCCGGCCAGCGCGGGTGCCTTGGGTTCGCGTGGCCGGCCGCCGGAGCGGCCCAGGCCGAGGTCGAAGCGCCCCGAGTGCAGGGCGTCGAGCAGGCCGAACTCCTCGACGGTGGCCAGGGCGGTGCGGTGCCCCATCTGCACCGCCCCGGAGCCAAGCCGGATCGTCGACGTCGCGGCCGCAGTCAGCGCCAGCACCACGGCCGGGGAGGTGCCGGCCACCCCGGGGTTGAGATGATGCTCGGCGAACCAGTAGCGGGTGTAGCCGAGCCGTTCGGTCTGCTGGGCCAGGTCGATGCTGTTCAGCAGCGCCTGGGTCGTGTTCGACCCGGACGAGATCGGGACCAGGTCTAGGACGGTCAATGGGGTGGTGGTCATGCGGGCTTCCTCCTCAACCGGTAGCGGCGACGGCCCTGGCGGGCACCGCGTCGTCGCCGATAGGGCCGCTGCCCCAGCCCCAGGGAGGGTCGGGGATCTCGCGCCGGAGCACCGGGGCGATGTCGGACTGGAACAGTTCAAGGCTGGCCTGGTGCTGCGCGTCGGTGAGCCCGCCGGCGTCGGCGTGCAGGTGCAGGACCGAGTGGCCGAACTGCTCGTGGTAGCGGTGCACCTTCTCGATCACCTGGGCCGGGCTGCCGATCAGGGCCGACGAACGCTCGACGAAGTCCTCCAGCGTCCCGAACACCGGTTGCACGCCAAGCCTCACCTGGAAGGCCAGGTAGCCGGCGAACACCGGCCGGTAGGCGTCGATCGCGTCCTGGGAGTTGCGTTCGGCGTAGTAGCCGGCCGTCCCCGCGCCGACCGCGATCGCCGCCGGATCATGCCCGTAGTGAACCCACCGCTCGCGGTAGTAGCGGATCAGTTCCGCGTAGGGCTCGATCGGATTGGTGACATTGGCCGAGAACAGCGGGTCGCCGTACCGGGCGGCCAGATCGACCGACGCCCTGCTGGTGGCGCTGCCGTGCCAGACCCTGATTGGGCGCTGCAGCGGCCGCGGCCACACCTCGGCCTCGGTCAGCGCCGGCCGGAACTTCGTCTCGTAGGTGATCTTGTTGTCGCGCCACAGCCGCCGGAACACCTCGTAGGACTCGGCGTTGCGATCCCATTGGTCCTCGGGCGTGACGTGGAACAGCTCGCGCTGGGCAGCGCCGTTGCCCTTGCCGATGATCAGCTCGAGCCGGCCACCGGAGAGGTGGTCGAGTGTGGCGTAGTCCTCGAACGCGCGGACCGGGTCGAGGAGCGACAGCGTCGTGACCGCGGTGAACAGCCGGATGTGCGTGGTCCGGGCGGCGACATGGCTCAGTACTACGGTCGGGGAGGAGGAAACGAACGGCCGTTCATGCCGCTCCCCGACCCCGAACCCGTCGAAGCCGAGTTCCTCGGCCAGACGCGCGTTGCCGATCACCTCCCGGAACCGCTGCTGGGTGGATTTCTGCTCGCCCGTGCGCGGGTCCGGGGCGTGCGCAATCAGCGTGATGGTGATGAACCTCATGAGGCGGCCCGGGTGGTCGTGGTCTTACCGGGGCGGCGCAGCGGGGCCACGGGATCCAGGCCGAGGTGGTCGCGCAGCGTGGTGCCGGTGTAGTCGGCGCGGAACACGCCGCGCTCCTGCAGCAGCGGGACGACCTGGTCGACGAACGGCATCAGGCCGCCGGGGGTAATGTGCGGGACCAGGATGTATCCGTCGGCGGCGTCGGCCTGGACCAGTTCGTTGATCGTCGTCGCGATCGTCTCGGCCGAGCCGATGAACGACTGCCGGCCGGTCACCTCGATGACGACCTCCCGGGCCGACAGGTTCCCGGCTTCGGCCCGGGCCCGCCACTCGCCGGCCAGCGCGACTGGGTCCTTAGCGAACTGCCGGACACTGGCCCGGCCCTTGGAGACCAGGTTGTCGCTGACCATCGGATCGAAAGCGGGCAGGGGCCCGTCGACGTCGAAGCCGGGCAACTCGGTGTTCCACAGCTGTTCGATGAACTTCAGCGCGGTCTGCGGCGAGACCTGGAGCCGCCGTACTTCGCGGGCGATCTCGGCCGCCTCGGCGTCGGTGTCGCCGAGCACGAAGGTGGCCGCGGGCAAGATCAGCAGCTCGCCACGGCTACGGCCGAATTTGGGTAGCCGGCCTTTCACGTCCGCGTAGAAGGCCTGCCCGGCCTTCAGGATGGAGTGGCGGGAGAAGATCGCATCCGCCGACGCGGCGGCGAAGTCGCGGCCCTCGTCGGAGTCGCCCGCCTGGAAGATCACCGGGCGTCCCTGCGGGGAGCGTGGCACGTTGAACTGTCCGGCGATGTCGAAGAACGCGTCCTGGTGGCGGAAGGTCCCCGGTGCGGCGGTGGCCAGGAACTGGCCGGTGTCCTTGTCGGCCAGGATCTCGTCGCCGGGCCAGGAGTCCCACAGCTCGTTCGCCGTGGCCAGAAAGGTCCTGGCCCGCTCGTAGCGGTCGGCTTGGGCCAGGTAGCCTCCCCGACGGAAGTTCTCCCCGGTGAAGGCGTCCCAGGACGTGACCACGTTCCACGCCACCCGGCCGCCGGAGAGATGGTCGAGGCTGGCGAACTGGCGGGCTACCTCGTAAGGCTCGCTGAACGTGGAGTTGATCGTGCCGGTCAGCCCGATGTGCTCGGTCACCGCGGCCAGGGCAGCCAGGATCGTGAAGGTGTCAGGCCGGCCGACCACGTCGAGGTCGTAGATCAGCCCGTTCTGCTCGCGCAGCCGCAGCCCTTCGGCGAGGAACAGGAAGTCGAACTTGCCTCGCTCGGCGGTCTGGGCGAACTGGCGGAACGAGCCGAACTCGATATGGCTGCCGGCGGCGGGGTCGCTCCACACGGTCGTGTTGTTCACGCCAGGAAAGTGCGCGGCCAGGTGAATCTGCTTGGTCATGGCTTGTGTCCTCCAAGAGTCGCGGGTCACGTCGGCGGCGGGGTCATTCAGGCGGTGGCGTAGCGGTTGGCGGGGCGGGTCAGGCCGAGCAGCCCCCGGAGCGTGCCCGCCTCGTAGCGGGCGCGGAACAGGCCGCGGCGCGCCGGGATGCCAGCCAGCGCCGTCGAGGGCAACCGCCAAGTGCAAGGGGTCGGCCGGCCCGCCGGGGCGCTCGTCACGGATCAGCACATCCTTTCCGATCAGGGGCAACTGGTATAACGGAATGGCCTTGACGAGTATTTCGCTCGACATAGTGGACTATGGCGAGAGGGTGGGCCTGTGGCGCGACGAGAGGGTGGGCCTGTGACGCGAGCGGAGCGACAGGCTTGCCCCGGACTGGCGGCCTGCTCAGCCGGGTAGCTCCTCAGCGGGTGCCAGTGTCTCCGGGGCGGGATTCACGTGCTCCCCGCCGGGCCTGGCGATCGCCCCTGCCCCTATTCCCGCCGCCCCTACCCCTGGGATCGCTCCCGCCCCGGGGACCGCCGTGACCGCCACCGGGCGATCCCGGAGCGCGTGCACGCGCGGCGTTACGACGTAGGTCATGACCGCCCAGGTCGCGACCGCGAGGATGATGCCGCCGGTCACGTCGATCACGTAGTGCTGGCCGAGGAAGACGACGCTGAACCACACCGCCAGGCACCACGGCACCATCACCAGCGCGGTGCGGCGGCTGACCTGCCAGAGCGCCAGCGCGCCCAGCGTCGGGTAAGCCGCGTGGAGCGACGGGAACGCCGCCACGGGGTCGGCGTCCAGCCGCTGGAAGTAGGGGCTGACCGCGCTGGGCAGCGCCCCGTGGACCAGGTCACGGACCCCCGGAAGCAGCCCCAGGTCGTGCGCGTACCACGGCGGCGCGGCGGGCAGCAGCAAGAAGAAGATGAAGGCGGCGAACGACATGGCCAGCAGCGCCATGGTGAAACGCAGGAACTGCGTACGGTCGACCAGCCACAGCGCCATCCCCACGGCGATGGGGAAGAGGAAGTGGCAGAAGTAGATGACGGTACACGCGATCACCAGCCAGTGCAGTCCGCCGAAGTGCCGCTGCAGCACCTCGCTGGGATCCCGGCCGGCGAACAGGTCCCTTTCGATGTGCACCATCGACCCGGTCTGGGGCGGCGTTTGCTTATCCGCCCGCCACCGCGTCGGCGCGGCGTGACCGGCGCAGGCCGAACCCTCCGGCGACGGCCAGCAGCAACCCGGCGGCCAGCGTGGCTAGCCACGGCGCCAGGCTGGGGGCGGGGGTGCCCGGCGCGGTCCCGCCCAGGCCGGTGGCGGCGCCGCCCTTTGCGGCGGCCTGGCTGGCCGCCGCGTCGGTCAGGTTGTCGATCTTCAGCCCGGAGGTGCCATCGAGGACGACGATGGTGTGCACCGAGCCCGCGGCCAGGGTGACAGGCATGGCGGTGTGCCCATCCGGCGTGCTGAATACGACGGTGGGCGTGCCCGGCCGGACGGCCTGGTAGGCCGTGACTGAGCCGAAGGCCAGTTGCCGCGCCAGGGCGTCAGCTCCGATGCTGACCGTAACCCGGGGCTGCTGTGACGACGCCTGGATAACCCGGACGAGCGCTTCGCCGCTCGGCCCAGCCATCCGGTCCTGCAGCACCTCCAGCCGTCGTCCGGCGGCCAGTCCGATGCTGGCCACGGTGTAGTTCGTCCCGGCGCTCACCATGAAGCTGGTGGTGATCGACGCGGGACTCGAGGCTGCGGCGCCGACCGGGCGCACCGCTACCGTGTACTCCCCGGCGCTGACTGGCATGTAGCTGGATACGCCGCCGTAGCCCTCGTGCATCAGTACAGTCGGATTCCCCGGATCGCCGAACGAATACAGGTACACGTCCTCCGGTGTTCCCTGGGACAGATTCGCGCAGCGCACCCAGCCCACGTTCCCCTGTTCCGCGGCCGCGGATATGGCTCCGGCCTTGGCGGCCGGCGGTCCGGTCGTGGCGGCGAAAGCCGCGGGCGATGCGGCCGCGATAGCCGCGAAGGGACTGCCGAGCAGACTGGTGATAGCAGCGAGCAGGACGAGACGCCTACCTAGTCTCATCGTCGGTTCCTTTCACCCGGGAACACTGCCTGCCAGCAGCCCTAGCGGGCTCGGCGCGGCGAAGTCGATGCGCAGTCCCGTCTGGCCGTCGGCCAGACGGACGGTCGTTACCTGAGCGGGCTGGTAGGGGGCATGCTGCGCGCGCACCACGGCAAGCGCCGCGGCTAGGCCGGCCGCCTCGCCCCGGCCATCCGCGCCGGCGATGATGACCTGCCGGTACGGCGCCTCCGTGGACGGAACCCCCGGGGAAGCATCGCCAAAGGTAATCACCCGCCACGAGTGCTGCGACGCCAGCACCGCGAGCATCACCAGCAGACGGGAATCCACCTCGCCCGCCTCGAGTTGCCCAGCGCCCAGGGCGCTGGCCTCAATACGCCGACTGCGCATCAGTTGCGCGCCGACGGACCCGCGGTCGGCGAGGTCGGAACGGAGCGCCGCCTGGTAGGCAGCGGCCCCGCCAGGAGAGATAGCACGGACCTCGGTCAGGCTGGCGCCGGACCCGAAGCTGGCGAGCAACCTCGGCGCATCCTCGCTAAGCCGGGCGTCGGCCGACGGAGACGCGACGATCACGTCGGCGCCTGGCGCGCTGGACGCCGATGACGGCAGCGATAGCAGGCGGCTCGATGCGACACCGTGCGCGCCGAGCGCGGTGCACATGAACGGATCGCACGCGATGGTCTCGTCACTGCCCACCTGGCCGGCAATCCAGGCCGCGGCCTGCGACCGGACTGTCCCGACGCCTCCGGAGGACCTGGCGGATCCGCTGAGGGGCAACTGGTGTTGGTTCGCACTGCGCGGCGCAGGGACCCGGGCCCGCGAGGACGTACCGGTGGACCGGACGACGACCACCGCGGCCGCGCCCATGGCGAGCACGCAGATCGCGATGAGCAATGCCCGCCGCGAGCGGCGGAGGCGATGCAGCCGCCGCGCCGCCCACAACCTGATGGTGGTCGCCAGGACCGGGCCCCAGGATGGAACCCCAGGTGGCGACTCTGGGGTGGCTGACCTCGCCGTCTCCTCGGCCTGCTGCCCCGGCGAACCCGTAAACTGCATCCCGCCTCCACCACGGGCAGACTGGTACGTGACCGCGCTTGGCGGGCCTGTCCGAACCCCATCGCTGGGGAGCATGCCCCGGGAAGTACGCCATGACGGCGATTCCCGCCCGCCCGGCCATCCGGGGCGGCAGAACACACACCCTGGCCGTTATCGACCGGATTGCTCAGTTGCATCGCATGCGCTGTGGTCCGCACCGTTATCACCCGCTGAGCCGGGCGAAGACCACGACGTTGCTGAGATAGCTCCCGAGCAACCGGTCGAAGACGCCGCCGCAGGTGATCAGGCGCAGTTCCGCGTCCGGGACGGGACCGTACACCGCTGCAGTGGGAAACTGGTCCTTGGCGAACTTCCGGACGGCGCTGACCGTGAAGACCGCCATCGTCCCGTCGGCGCGTCCCACATAGACACGGTCGCCGGGGTGCAGTGTCCGCAGCCAGAAGAAGATCCCCGGCCCGGAGCGGGAGTCTACGTGGCCCGCGATGACGGCGGCGCCGACTGTGCCCGGTCGCGGGCTGCCGGTGTACCAACCCGCGACCGCCGTGCTGGATGGCACCTGGAGCGTGCCGTTCCCGCGGAGGCCGAGATCAACCAGCGAGGTCCGCACCCCGATCGCCGGAACGCTCAGCCAGACCGGCCGCGCGGCCTGCTGGGCCGTTGTCAACGATGCCGGCAGCACGGTCCGGGCGGACGGAGCCGGGATCGGCGACGGTCTCGCGGGCAGGTGCACGGAGTGTTCGGGCGAGACCGCGGCCGCAGCCAAGCCCGTGGTCCCGACGGCTACGGCGACCAGCCCGGCGCCGAGCGCCACCGCTGCTAGCCGCCGTCGGGAGAACCGGCGGAGCCAGGGCAGGTGCCGCGACGTCCATAGGCCGAGGGTGGCCGCGAGGACCTTCGCCCACGACGGCGGGGGGTTCGGCGGATGCCTCTGGGGCTGAACGGTCCCCGCAGCGGATACAGGGGCTTCGGCAGGGTCCCAGAGGGCTGGCGCGGGCTCGCTGGGACCCGGCGATTTCATCGACTGCCAGGCCGGATCCCACCAATCGCCCGGCAGGCAGGTGAGCTCGGGCATCGGCGCTGCCGTCCCGCTGTGGCCCATTGCGCTCCCCGCTCTCACGGCCGTCTGGCACAGCAGAGTACACCTGTGAAACCTGTAAAGACTGGATTGCTAGAGTTCATCTGGTGCGCCGCCGTCCGCACTGGCTCTAGCCGACGAAAGGTCTTTGGGCCGAACGGACCTGATACCCGGCCGCCATCCCTGATCCGGCCTGCATCCCGGCACTGGTGTCCATTGGGTGAGCACCCGATGCAGGCGCCGGGCTCCGCCGACCAAGACCTCAGCAAGTCTCATCCTTGCAGGTCAGGGGGACCGGCCCAGGATCCTTCTCGCGCCGCCCTGGACAGGGCCTTGACGTCCGCCGCTCCGTTAGGCAAAACTAACCGTTAGTGGATCCTGACCGAGCAAGTGACGGCTGGAGCGTGCTGGCGGATGGCACCAGGCGCGCCATCGTCAGCCGTCTGGCCGAGGGGCCGCAGGCGGTGGGACAACTGGCCGCGGAGCTGCCGGTCAGCCGGTCGGCGGTCTCACAGCACCTAAAGGTCCTCAAGGATGCCGGCCTGGTCAGTGAACGCGCGGTCGGCACCAGACGTGTCTACCGGCTCAACCCGACGGCAGTGGCTGCGTTGCGCGATCAGCTCGATACCTTCTGGCAGCGGGCTCTGGCCAGCTACGTGGATGTTGCCGCACAAGCGACGGAGGAGAGTCCGTGACCCGAACCGAGGTCTCCGTTGTCCGCAAGCAGGTGGTGGTCAACGTGCCGGTCGAGCAGGCCTTCACAGTGTTCACCGAGAGGTTCGGCGACTTCAAGCCGCCGGAGCACAACCTGCTCGCGGCCGCGATCGCCGAGACAGTCTTCGAGCCCCGTGTCGGCGGACACATCTACGACCGCGCCGTCGACGGCAGCGAGTGCCGGTGGGCGCGGATCCTGGCCTTCGAGCCACCAGCCCGCGTGGTATTCAGCTGGGACATCGGCCCGCAGTGGCAGGTCGAGACCGACCCGGAGCTGACGAGCGAGGTCGAGGTCCGGTTTGTGGCCGAAGGACCGGACCGCACCCGGGTCGAACTGGAGCACCGCCACCTCGACCGGCATGGTCCCGGCTGGCAGTCGGTCAGCGAGGGCGTCGACGGCGACCAGGGATGGCCGCTCTACCTGGCCCGGTTTGCCGCCCTGCTCGAGGGCCGCTGACACGGCACCGGTCATCGCCAGGCCCGATCGCTCCAGCTCAGGGGTACTTCCTACGCCTATCCACAGCTGAAGGATTCAGGGGCCACTGCTGGCCGCGCCCCTTGACCCGTGGCCGGCCTGCGCAGACGTGTGGGCTGCGAGCAGTGATGCCCTGAGCTGCGTGTACTCCTCCGTGGACAGCATGCCTTCGGCATGGAGCTGCGCGAGCCGGCCGGCGAGCTGAGCCTCATCGCGCTCCGTGACGGCCGTTGCCTTGGCAAGCGCCCGGGTGGTGCCGCGGATCTCGAAGGCGAGCGCGCAGTAGATGACGCCCGTTAGCACTGCCCACAGCCCGATGATCGTGATCAGCAGGACCAGGGTTGCCTCGGGCCTTCGCATCGCCCAGATCCCGAGCAGCAATTCGATCACGCCAACCGAGAAGGTGAACCCCCAGTGTGGTAGCTCACGACGGCGGGAGATGGAGGTGACGATGTGGAAGCCACCGGAAACAGCAAGCCACGCGCCGACGAAAAAGGCCAGGACGAGCAGGGAAGGGCCGGGCCAGGCGACTAGGACGACACCGGCGATGACCCCAGCGATCCCGGCAACGACTTGCTCGCCCGACGTCCGCCCCGCATACGCGGGACTGAATGCGAGCGCGATCCCGCGGATGACGAAGACCAGGCCCGTGATGATGACCAGAGCGTGCACGGTCCAGTCAACGGCCAGGATCGCGAGCCCAAACCCGATCGAGACGAGACCCGTGAGGAGAGGTATCCACCACAGGTGCCTGACCTGCTCGGCAACTTCCCGCAGCGGCGAGTGCAGGCCTTCGCCGACGCTGGTGCTCTGGCTCATCGGATCACCCCTTGGTTTCGTGCCGGGCCCAGACCGGACCGTGCCTTCGCCCGGTAGTGCGAGGCCACACCTGCCGCCTTTGCATGTCCTGATCATGCCCCATGAGCCGATCCTCGACGCGACCTGCCGAGGCGCCGATGTCGGCTGGACTCGACGCTGGGGCCCAGATGAGATCAGGATCTGGCGGGCGGGCCCGGCTAGCCGATGTGGCGGTACCGGCGTACTGCCATCGGCGCGAAGACGCCGGTGATCGCGATGCTCCAGGCGATGGAGTGCCAGGCCGGGGTCGCGACCGGTCCGCCCAGCATCAGGCCGCGGCTGGCGCTGGCCAGCGCGGTCACCGGGTTGACCCTGACCCAGGCTTGCAGCCAGCCGGGCAGGGTGACGGTCTGGATGAACACGTTGCTCCCGAACGCGAGCGGGAACATGACGATGAACCCGAATCCCTGCAGGCTCTGCGGGGACTTCACGTACAGGCCGAGGAGCACCCAGATCCAGCCGATGGCAAAGCCGAAGACGAACATCAGTCCC
>JBAUAY010000122.1:0-3378 GCA_049676235.1 Streptosporangiaceae bacterium | reverse complement strand
CCGGCATTGTGCTCGGCCGCGGTGGCGGCGAACGCGGCGGCGGCCGCGTCGTAGGCGGCGCGCTCTCGCGGCTGACCGGCCGGATCGCTCAAGCCGGCAACCCGGTCACCGCGCTTCTGCGCGACAGCCTCGCCCCTGTCACCTCTTGCCGCCTCACGCTGCGCCAGGCCGCGGCTATCCTCCAGCCCACCCGCCGGCCATTACCCACCGCCACGCTGCGCAACCCGAGACCACCGCCGTTCGGGACGAAGAGGCCGCCGGTTCAATCCGGCCGCCCCGACGAGGTAAGACTGGTCCCTAAGCGATATTGCGGAATGCTGCTGGGGGCCAAAAGGGGGGCCACTCGCTCACGCGGACTTCGCTCGGTTCTGCTGATTGAATAGTGCGTTCAATCGGACGGCGTGACCGGGGACCGCATGCCGAACCACTGCTCGGCGCCCCAGGCTTCGTACCGCCCTGCCTCGGTGAATCCCAGCTTCGCCGCGAGGCGCATCGAGCGGGCGTTGGCGGTCTGGGTAAAGAGCACCACCGGCTCGCCGGGAAGCTCGCCGGCGAACCAGCCGAGTGCCGCTGCGCACGCCTCGGCGGCGTACCCGCATCCCCACGCCTCCGGCAGGACCAGGTAGCCGAGCTCGGCCTCCCCGGCAGCAGCCGGAGGACCGTGCCCCGTTGCTCTGCTGAGAATGATCTGGCCGATCATGGCTCCGCCGAGATCGACTATGAAAAGGCCGGGGCGCCGCTCGGGCACCCCGGGCATCTCGCGCTCAAGCTCGTCACGCGGCCGGGGGCCACCGAGGTAGGTGCCCACCTCTGGCGAGGCCAGCAGCTCCATATATGCTGCACGGTCCCGGGCCTCGGGCTCACGGAGCACGAGCCTCTCGGTCCTGATCAGCTCAGGCGGCCACGCGACGGGTCCCAGGTCTGCCATGCGCGCAGGCTAGCAGCGACTAAACGAACCCGCCGCGATTCCGGTCCTGGCAGCCGCTAATGCCGCGAGTTCCGCGTGACCAGCCACAGCTCGACCCGGTTGCCCCTCGGCGCCGAACGCCGACCGCGTGATCTCTTTGGTGCAGTTCACCCCGGCGCACACTCGTGCTGCGCTGGTCTCGGGGGGATAATACTCATTGTTGTCTCCTTGCTGTCGCACCAGTGGGGATACATCCGGTGGCCCGAAGCGTCGCTGCCGGTCACTCACTGATCGGTGGTCGATGGCGCACAGCCCTGTAGCCAGTCGGGGTGTCCTGGGCCGCCGGACCTCGCAGGCCGAGCGAGCTGGACGATGTCCCGGTGAGAACCAGGGGTGTACCGGTAATCAGAAGATCGCCGGCACCAGGATGATGCGCCAGTGAGCGCTGCGGGCGAGCGCCGATCACCGATGGCGCGGGCGTTTGGCGGCGCGCTTCTCCTGCTCGGGGTAGGCGGCGTGGTCATTGCTGCCGTCGAGATCGCACTGTTCTGGCCGCTTGAGGGTCCGGTGTGGCTGTACTCGCTGTTCTCGTTGGTCGGACTGGTCTACCTGACAGCCGGGCTGGCGGCCTGGTGGCGGCGACCGAGCAACTACATCGGCGCGATCATCGTGCTGAGCGGCGCAGTGTGGCTTGCGGCCGCACTGGTCAACACGGACGTCACTGCGCTCGTGGCAGTCGGGCTGATCCTGGCGACCGGTCCCCTGGCCGTCGCTGTCTGGCTCCTTCACGCGTTCCCGTCGGGGCGGCTGCGCTCCAAATTGTCCGTCGCCACCGTTGTCGCCGCCTTCGTGGTCACGTTCGGGCTGCAGACGCCGCAGTACCTGTTCGCGCCGATGAGTAGCGATGACGTGCTATCGATCGCCGACCGGCCGGACCTCGTCACCCTCGGCCTCCACCTGCAGCGTGTCGCCGGTATTGCCGTGATGCTAGTCACCGCGGTCGTGCTGTTTACCCGGTTGCGGCAGTCGGCGCCGCAGCAGCGCTACGTGCTCGCCCCGCTCTACGCGTACGGCATCGTGGCCGTACTCGTGGTCCCGCTCGGGCCTCTTATCGAGCCCATGTTCAATCTCTCCTTCTTGGGCGTCACCGCCGGCCAGCTCGTGCTCCTCGCCGGCGTACCGGTGTCGTTCGTTCTGGCTATGCTCCGAGGCGGGTTCGCCCGCACCGGTGAGGTTGCGGAGCTGGGGGCGTGGCTGGGAGGTACCGCCTCGGAGCGGATGTCCCTCGTCAACGCGCTGCGGCGGACGCTCGGTGATGAAACCCTCGTCGTCGTTTACTGGGCGCCCGAGCGTCGACGCTTCGTCGACGCGCTCGGCCAGTCGATCTCCCTGCCGGTGCCTGGCGACACGGGTCGAGGCATCGTCGAGATCACGTTGGGCGACCGCCTCATAGGCGCGCTTGTGTACGACCGGGCGATGAACGAGGATCCCGAGCTGGTGCAGTCGGCCGGCCGCGTCGCGGCCATCGCCATCGACAATGAGCGGCTCACCGCCGAACTCATCGCCAACCAGGCCGCGTTGCGGCTCTCCCGCGCCCGGATAGTCGAAGCCGGAGACCGTGAGCGTCGGCGCATCGCCCAGAACCTGCACGACGGCATCCAGGTCGAGCTGGTGCTGCTGGCCATCGGGGCGCAGGAGCTCCGCCACGCCGGCTCGGCCGACGATCTTGACGTCGCCGCCACCCAGCTGCGCAACGGCATCGATGACGCCGCAAACCACCTGCGCGAGCTGGTCCACGCCGTGATGCCGGCCGGGTTGATCGAGCGCGGGCTGACGGCCGCGGTCGAGGATCTGGTCGACCGCATGCCGCTACCGACCAACCTCGTCGTGGTCGACGTCGAGGAACCACTGTCGCCGACCGTGGCCAGCACGGCGTACTTCGTGGTGGCCGAAGCGCTGGCCAACGCGGTCAAGCATGCCGGAGCCACCACGCTCTCGGTGCGGCTGGAGCGGACCGAATCGCAGCTCTTCATCGAAATCACTGACGACGGGGTGGGCGGCGCTGCCTCGAGCGCAGGCACCGGCCTGCGCGGCCTGCTGGACCGGGTCGACGTCCTCGGGGGCCAACTGGCGATCGACAGTCCGCTCGGTCACGGCACCCACCTCGTCGCGGAGCTGCCATGCGGATCGTTATCGGCGAGGACGAGGCGCTACTGAGGGCCGGGCTGTCACACGTGCTCGAGCGGGGCGGGTTCGACGTGGTGGCCGCGGCGAGCGATGCGGACGAGCTCGTCCAGGCCGTCGAGCTGCACCAGCCGGAATTGCTGGTGACCGACATCCGCATGCCGCCTTCGCACACCGACGAGGGACTAAGGGCGGCGCTGGACATCCGCCGGAGTCACCCAACCTTGCCCGTTGTGGTCCTCTCCCAGCACCTGCAACGTCGGTACGCCATTGAACTCCTCGCTCAG
>JBAUAY010000121.1:0-2211 GCA_049676235.1 Streptosporangiaceae bacterium | reverse complement strand
ACTGCTAATGCGGTTGGGTGTAACCACCCTCCGGGGTTCAAATCCCCGATCCTCCGCCTCCTGAGCAGCGGCTATACCCGAAGGTTCATTACGGGTAGGCCGCTGCTCTCTGCCTACGATTATCGCAATCCATTACGATCACAACATCGCCGGGCTGGGCTCCCGTTGCTGTGGATGACTGCGAACTGGCCACAATGGTCGCGGTGGGTCCAGGCCGGCCTGCGCTGAGCTTCCCGGCTGAGGCGCGCCAGATAGCGACCGCCGTCCCCCGGCCGTTACGGTTCCCCTGCGCGGGCCGGGGTGTTCGGCTTCTATGACCACCATGCACGCACCGGCCTGCGGGTTGCTGCCGAGCTGGTCTCGTGGCGGCGGATCAGCCGCGGCTCGTATAAGCCGTTCATGCATCACGTGACCAAGGGCCGGCCTATCCCGGTGCGGCCGGTGAAGCTGCACGTTCCACCGCGTGCCCCGCGCACCTTGGAGGCTGAGCAGATCGTGGCGATCCTGGCGGCGTGTGAGCACCTGCGGGACCGTTTCCTCGGCCATGCCAGCCCCCACATGACCAGCCACTACGCCAAGGTCCACGACACCACCATCCGGGAGGCATTCGACCGCTACCAGGCCCAGCGGATCAACATCACCGGGCAGCGGATCGGCTACGACCCCGACGCTCCCACCGCTTCGGCCGAGTGGGTCAAGCACAACCTCAACCGGGTCCGCGACAGCCTCCCCAACGGCTACTGCGCCCGCCCGGCCCAGCAGGACTGCCCGCACCCCAACGCCTGCCTGACCTGCCCGGACTTCCAGACCACGCCCGTGTTCCTGCAGATCCACCGGCGGCAGGCCGCGACCAACCGCCGCCTCATCGTCCAGGCCGACGCCAACGGCCAGCAGCGCCTGGCCGGGAACCTGCGCCGCGTCCAGGCCAGCCTGGACCAGATCATCCCCGCCCTGGAAGCGCTCAAGAGCGACGGCCCCGGCGATGACCCGCGCTGACAACTCCGCCTACCTCGCCCAGGCCAACGACCGGCGCCACCAGGCGGCACTGCTGGCCGCACGCCACGCCATCCAGGAACTGCAACGCCAGGGACAGGCGGTGAGCTTCAGCACGGTCGCACAATCAGCCGGCGTCTCCCGGGGATGGCTCTACCGCCAAGACCAGATCCGCGACCTCATCAGCCGCCACCAGGCACTCAGCCCACCGGCCGCCCGCCGGGCTGCGGCGCACCGCGCAACCGCCGACTCGCTCCGCCAGCGGCTCGACGCAGCCCGCGCTGAGAACACCCGCCTGCGAGCCGAGAACCGCTCCCCCCGCGACCAGCTCGCCCGCCATCTCGGCCTCCAGCGGACCCAGCACGACGAGCACACCACAGCCGAGCCGCGATGACCCGATCACGACCCCCACGGCTGCCGCGGCGACATGTCTACGCCGCAGAAATGCCCGCCTACCAGGCATTATCTACACACGACTTCAGATAACCGTCGATCTGGTCGCTTGTTGCATGTTCGAGTTTGAGCGGCGGAAGGACGCAGATATGGTCGCTCTGCATGCCCGCGATCTTGTGCCGGCGCGGCAGGAATCGCTGGCCCACCCACTTCTGCCGGACGGGCCTCATCCTGCTGACCGCAATGACCGCAGGCTTGCAGCATCCGCCCGCGCCCCGTCGTAGTGCGGGTCCCGGCAACCCGGCGGACGAAGCCCCAGGGTGGACCGGGACCGCTTGAGTGGGATCGAAGTCCGGGCCGCTATTGCACCACCACACCCCCGGCAGCACGACGCACAAACGGTCCGTCACGTAAGTGTGCGGGCGCTCATCCATCCCGGGTACCACTTCATGAGCACCAGGTAATTGCCATTCGTGATCCTCGCCGCTCGCCAGGACAGCCTCCGCGACACTGCGCGGCGGCGCCATGTCCGGCACTCGCCACGGGACGTCGGCCGGCGCGATGATGATCGTCGGGGCTGGATTGAGCGTGGACACCGGCTGTCCTCCGATCCTCAAATTGACTCAGCGCAACAGCGGCACTTGCGGTACGAACGTGGCCCTGACGTTCCGCACCTAAGGGGCACTCCGTGCGCCAGCTGGGACCTCGAAACGTTGCTGGACCACCTCGGCGACTCGATCGGGGTGCTGCACGAGGCGATCGCCACCGCAGGCATCAGCCCTGAGCCAGCGCAGGGTTACGACTGGCCCGGGCGGGACCCGGTCG
>JBAUAY010000120.1:0-22615 GCA_049676235.1 Streptosporangiaceae bacterium | reverse complement strand
GCAGGCTCGCGACGACCTCGGTGCCGCGGGCCTTGAAGCTGCGGACCGGGTTCGCCGTTTCGAGCTTGATGCTCACCACGCACCCGAGACCGGGCTCCAGCGCCTCGCAGCGGTACAGCGGAGTGTCGAGAAAAACCGGGTCGATCACCCGGCGAGCCGCCCAGATCCGGGCAGTGTCCAGGCGCGTCTGCTGCACGACACAGCAGCGTAACGCCGCCGTTGTTACCTGGCCAGGCGGGGTAGTTTGCCGGGCGCCCGGATCAGGTCCAGGCGGGTTACCCGGCCGACAGCCGCTGTCACGGAGACGATCGTAACGAGTTGGCCTTGCTGGTAGACGGCGAATCCCAGTGCCCCGTTGACGACGACGCGGTCGATCGCGTCGCCTGGTTGTTCCCTGGCGAGGATGCCGAGCAGGAAGCGCGCGACCCGGTCTGCGCCGAGGACGGGCCTGCGGGCGGAGGTGACGAGGCCGCCGCCGTCGCTGACCAGGACCACGTCCGGGTCAAGCACATGGATCAGCGCAGCCAGGTCGCCTGAGGCCGCTGCTGAGGCGAAGGCCTCGACCACGCGCCGGTGCTCGGCCGCGCCCACAGCTGGCCAGAGGGATTGCCCGCGGGCGTGTCGCCTGGCGCGGGAGGCGAGTTGCCGGACGGCCGCCGGGGTCCGGCCCACGATGGCCGCTATCTCATCGAAGCTGACGCCGAACAGGTCGTGCAGGACGAACGCGGTCCGCTCCGCCGGCGACAGCGTCTCCATCACCACCAGGAGCGCGTAACTGACCTCGTCATCGAGCGTCACCTGGTCCGCCGGATCCGCGGCCGTCTGACCGGGTGAGGCGACCACCGGCTCGGGCAGCCACGGGCCGACATAGCGTTCCCGCCGGACCCGGGCGGACCGCAGCACGTCAAGCGCCATCCGCGACACAGCCACGACCGCCCAGGCCTCCACATCGCGCACTGGCTCGTCGTGATCGGCGGCAGCCAGCCGGAACCAGCAGTCCGCGACGACGTCCTCGGCCTCGCTGTGGCTGCCGATGATCGCGTACGCCACCCGGATCAGCCTCGGCCGCGCCTGGCTGAAGGCAGCGGCCAACAGGTCAGTACCGGTGCTCACAGTGTGCCCCGCGCCTTCTGCGCGGTCACCCAGTCCGTGAAGGTCTGCGTCCCGCGCAGCCCCGGCTTTCCGGACAGGCCGCCGCCCGCGGCCAGGGCTTTGCCCGCCGCGCCGGGTACCCGCACCGACACGACCAGGCGCCTGTCCCCGCGCGCGCGGACGACCTGGCGGATCATGTCCGCCATTATCTCTTCCCGCGGGCCCGCCAGCTCAGACATGGCAACCGGATCGCCGACGGCGATCTGGGCGAGCGCCGCGCCGACCTCGCGGGCCGCGACCGGCTGGGCACGCCAGCGGGGGACGATCACGACCGGCCCGGGCACCTTGGCCAGGTACTGCCCCGCGAATTCATGGAACTGCGCCGCCCGCAGGATGCTCACCGGCACAGGCGAGTCCTGAAGAACCTGTTCCTGGCGCAGCTTGCCCTGGTAGTAGCCATACGGCACCCGGTCGATCCCGACGATCGACAACGCGACGATATGCCGCACGCCCGCCGTGGCCGCGGTGCGCATCAGCGTCCGCGCCGTGGCCTCGAAGAACTCGCTGCTGACCCGCTTGCCCGTCGACGCGACGTTGGTCGCGTCGATCACCGCGTCCACGCCCGCGAGCGCGGCCTCAAGGCCCTCACCCGTGACCAGGTCGATACCAGCCGAACGGGCGATCACGATCGCCTCGTGACCACCAGCGCGCAACGCATCCACCGTCCAGCGCCCGGCAACGCCCGTCCCGCCAGTCACCGCGATTTTCATCCGTCTCACCCCTGCCGCCACGATTTTGCTGCTGACGGATAAGGACGAGACAGGGCCGCAGAGTGTGACATGGCAGCTTTTATGATGGATCTACCGTGGTCCTGCATGCGCGTCGTCGTCTATTGAGGCTAGCGATTTGGCCAGGAATCGCGAGTGGCACGGGCAGTGGCTCCAGCGGGCAACAGGTTCTGAGCTTGGCTAAGGGGGCGGAATCAGTGCGCCTCCCGCTGCGGTCGGCCGGAGGAGCGTGCCAGAAACGAGCTGCCCGAAGTTTCCGGGGTGATCGACCCTGGTGATGAGCATTGTTCGGATTGGCCATTTCCGTCGGGCCGCCACCAGGGTTGACAGAAAGTGTCTTATCGCAGCATCAGCTGCGGCATACTCACACCGACCGAAAGCACGCACGATGAACTGCCAGAGGCACTGATATGTGCCCGCACACACCGCCCTGTCCGGCGCCTTCGGCTCCGGACCGCGAAGCGGCGCACACCATTGTCAGCCATCCCGAGCAGGGCTCGAGCCTGCTCTGCAATGGCGTCGTGATCTTCGAAGACACCGGGGAGCTACTACCGGGCGGTGCGTTCATTGCGCCGCACCGCCCCACCGACCTCGCCGCCTTCGACCGTCCGGTAAGCGTGGCCCCCGCGCGCGGCGGGCAGGCACCAGCGGCCTAATCCGTCATCGGCGACATCTTACGGCGCAGATGGAGAGGCTGCGTCAGGCCCGCAGGTTTGCCGACGCCGGGCCGTAACGATCTCTCGTCCGCAACGCGGCGTGGTTCCCCTGATCGGAGAACGAGCCGCGCTTGCGATTGAAAGGCACGCCCGCTTCGCTCCCACTGCCCCTCACGCGGCGTGGCGGACGCGAACCTGCGGAGCAGCCCGGCCAGCGACTGCTCAACCTCGCGATCTACGGCGGCCCGCGACCGCCCGGACTCGTAAGAGGCCGCATCCACCCAGTCGGCCGGACCCCAGATGCAGACATCGATGCACGGCTGCGGAGCATCAACGCCCCCGCAGTCCTGGCATCGCCAGACGATCACGGTCTCGGCAGGCGAAAGCCGCTCATCATCGCGGCCGCCATCTGCGGGCCTGAAACGTCGCAATGCTGAACGCGCCGATGTCTGAAGCGCCTCGTACGCGATCCGCGACTCGCCCAGGCCTGGCTCTCGGCGCGTCAGCTCCCCCACGACAGCCCAGAGCCCCTCGATGCGAACGCGACAGGCCGCCGCGGCCACCGTCAGCTCGTCGTAATCGCCGCCGCTGACGAGCTCAAGCCTGCGCTCGCGGCAGGCCCCCGCGCAGCTCTCATACTGCCTCATCGCTCCGCAGCCGATGCAGCCCGGGATCGACAGGCGACGCGGCGGCTTCACAGAGTCACTATAAGCTCCGCCCTGGCGTCCGGCGGTCTCGGCAGCTGGCCAAGCCCGGCCCGGCGTGTTCCTGCCCGGCCTGGTACGGCCTACCAGGTCATCACCTGACCCTGGTCGCAGCCGCCCGGCCGCCCGGCTGACGCCCGCCAGCCAGGACCGGCCAGGGCAGGTCCCGGCTGACCTGTCCCGCCTGGTCGTACTCGCCGCAGTACATCAGCGCCTGCGCGTACCGCGAGGAGACCCTGGCCCGCAGATCGCCGGGAGGTCATCCCAGTTCCAAGTCCTTTATGGAGCGCCGCAAGCCAGCCCCAATCGATACAGAGCCGACCCGGCCGTCCTGATACATTCCCCCTGCCGCAGGCGCATCACGGGCGGCCCTGGCGCACCGGCGGGCTCCAGGTCTGTACGGTGCCGTTATTCCTGGCCGTCAAGATGTCCGTGCCGCCCGGAGTGACCGTCCAGATCGGCTTCGGGCACCCGGCCGCGGAGCCAGGGAGGCCGGATCGCCGACTGGAATGGGAATGCCGGGTCTGGAGCGGGGTAGGG
The DNA here is from genome assembly GCA_049676235.1 of Streptosporangiaceae bacterium. Classification (GTDB taxonomy): domain Bacteria; phylum Actinomycetota; class Actinomycetes; order Streptosporangiales; family Streptosporangiaceae; genus Palsa-504. The sequence continues at coordinate 18,835 of JBAUAY010000120.1, read as the reverse complement.
AAGGCCCATCGCCTGAGAAGGAGAGCCGATGGCCAAGTCCGCTGCCGCCGAGGTGCGGCGTGCTCATCGGACCGAGCTCAGTCCGTTGCGGTTCCTGGAGCGCAGCGTGCTGGTGTATCCCGACAAAGTGGCCGTGGTGCACGAGGACCGCCGCTACACCTACCGGGAGTTCGGGGAGCGAGTGAACCGGCTCGCCTCGGCGCTGCGGGCAGCGGGCCTGCGGAAGGGTGACCGGGTAGCGTTCATCTGCCCCAACATCCCGGCGCTGCTGGAAGCGCACTACGCGGTGCCGGCCGCCGGCGGCGTGCTGGTGGCGCTCAATTACCGGCTGAACGCTCACGACATCCGCTTCATCCTGGAGCATTCGGGAGCCCGGTTTCAGTTCGTCGACCATGAGTTCGAGCATCTCGTCGAAGGCGCACGAGTCGAGCGTGCCGTGCGAATCGACGACACCGGCGCCCCCGAGGACCCCTACGAGGCATTCCTCGCCGAAGGTTCGGCGGAGCCCGTGACAAGCGAACTCGGCGACGAGGACGAGCCGATCTCCATCAACTACACCTCAGGGACGACCGGGACGCCCAAGGGCGCCGTCTACCACTACCGCGGCGCGTATCTCAACTCGCTGGGCGAGGTGATCGAGACGCGCCTGACTCCCGAGAGCGTGTACTTGTGGACCCTGCCCATGTTCCACTGCAATGGCTGGTGCTTCACCTGGGCGGTCACCGCGGTCGGAGGCCGCCACATTTGCCTGCGCAAGATGGAGCCCGGGCGTGTCTGGGAGCTGATCGACAGCGAGGGCGTGACCCATTACAGCGGCGCCCCTACGGTCCAGGCGTCGATCCTAGACCACAAGAGCGCCCACAAACTCGATCACGAGATCATCACGACCGTATCAGGCTCGCCGCCGACCCCCCAGCTGTTCGCCCGTCTGACCGATATGGGGCTGCGGCCCATCCACGTCTACGGGGCCACTGAGCTGTACGGTCCGTACATGATCTGCGAGCGCCAGGAGCGCTGGGCGGAACTTCCGATCGAGGAGCAGGCCCGGATGCTTGGACGCCAGGGCGTGAATTACCTGATCGCTGATCCGGTGCAAGTGGTCGACGACCAGGGCCGGGAGGTGCCGGCGGACGGCAAATCGCTGGGCGAAGTCCTGATGCGCGGCAACAACGTAATGACCGGCTATTTCGAGGATCCCGAGCAGACCAGGGAGGCGCTCGCGGACGGCTGGTATCACTCGGGCGACCTCGCGGTCCGCCATCCCGACGGCTACATCGAACTGCGTGACCGCAAGAAGGACATCATCATCTCCGGCGGCGAGAACATCTCCACCATCGAGGTCGAGAACGCGATCGCCAGGCACCCGGCCGTCGCCGACGTCGCCGTCGTGTCCACGCCCGATGAGAAATGGGGCGAACGACCCAAGGCCTTCGTCGAGCTCAAAGACGGCGAGCACGCCTCCGCCGAAGACATCCTCGCCTTCGCTAAAGAGCACCTCCCCGGCTACATGCGGCCGACCGTGGTCGAGATCACCAAATTGACTAAGACAGCCACAGGCAAGATCCAGAAGACGGAACTGCGCAGTAAGGAATGGGAAGGCCACGACCGCAGAATCGGCTAACACCAGAGGATCTCGGTCGCTACGTCGCGTCGCAAGATGTCGCGTCGCAAGATTAACAGCATTGTCCCGAACGCCTCGACGCCACTTCCTCGCCTTCCACTGTCCAGCTCGCGACGGCCGTCTTAAGACCGCCTTCGGCGTCGCTGGCGCGATTCGGCTACACCAAGCCCTGACATGGCACCCGCTCCCCTCGGATCTGGCACCTTGCCAGGGAGATGGACGAGACTAGGACTCTGGCGGCACGCAGGCTGGTGAGCCGGTCACGCCTATCCAGGCACAGGACCAAGGCGTAGTGTCGCTGGTGGAGAAGCATCCATCAGAACCCTGCGCCAGGCCAGAGCACATGCGCAGGCAACCCGCGTCGCTCCGGACCCCGGCGTCACGGTCAGTGACGGCCGGTTAGGACTCAGGTACCCAGCGATGTCTACATCATCAAGCGTGCCGCTCTGCCACGGGGCGATCCCAGAACTAGACGAGGCGAGCATACGACCGACGCGCGATCCCCCGTCCGGGAGGGCAGGCTACTGGGCGGAGGCGGCTCTGCTCCTGGTGCAGGACCGCGACCGCATCGCCGCGGGCATGAACGACCTCGTGATGCACCGGCTGTTCTCCGCGGGGCTCTCTCTCGAAACGGCCCTCGGGCTGATCGGCGATCATCCGGGAGCCGGGAAGGTCCGGGAAGCCATCGGCGAGCTGGACCTGGCGATCCGGGATGTCAGGAACGTCGTGTTCGATCACCGTCAGCCTGATCCGCTCCCCGGAGGGCAGCCGGGCTAGGCATTTCGGCCGCTGCCAGGCGCACGGCGGCCCCGGTCATGTCGGTTCCCTGCACGGCGTCGGTCGGCTCCGACGGCCGGTATGCGGGTGGAAGTGTGGGTGTCCTCCCCCGAACCCGCCGTAGGAGGATCCGCGACTCCCGGGACCCGTCAAGACCGTCCGGACCGCAGGGCAACCGCCTCCGGCTGATAGTAAGGTGCTTTAGCGATGCGCCAGTCACCCCCTCCGTCCACCAGCGGTGCCGCGGCCTCGCCGGGCCCTGGCCTTGACGGATGCGCTGGTTGCTGCCGTGCCTGATGGCCCGTACCCGGTGCGGTGGACGGGAAGGCAGGCTGTGGTGACGCTGCCGGAGCATATCGGCGTTTCTAATTCCGGGCAGATCCGCGAGCAGTTGCTGGAACTGGTCAACCGGGGCGCCGCCGTGCTGATCGCGGATATGACCGAGACGGTCTCGTGTGATCACGGCGGCGCGGATGCTCTTGTGCGCGCCTACCAGCGTGCCTCTGTCAGCGGCGCGCAGCTGCGGGTGGCGGTCACCGCCCAGATTGTCCGGCGGGTCCTGGATGCCAGCGGGCTGGACAGGCTGGTCTCGATCTATCCGTCCGTACAGGCTGCCATCGCCGCCGGGACACCAGCTGTCATCCCCCTGGTGCCAAGACCAGGCAGGGGGCAGGGCGAGGACCAGGTCTCGCCGCGCCGGCGGCGGGCCGCCGCGCCGAGGAATAGGCCTCAGGCCCCGGGGGTCACTCCGGCGGTGCTGTGGGGGCTGGTCGACGCCTTGGATGACGGGGTGGTCCTGACAGATAACGATGGCGTGCTGGTGCTGGCTAACCGGCGGGCAGAGGACATGTTCGGCTACGTGCCCGGTGAGCTGATCGGCCAGCCGGTCGAGTCGCTGGTCCCCGCTGACCTGCGGGCAGCGCACATCGGCCAGCGGACCGGATACGCGCAGCAGCCGACTGCCCGGCCGATGGCCGCCAGGGCGCGGCTGCCCGGGCGTCGCAAGGACGGCAGCACGTTCCCGGTCCGGGTGAGCCTGAGCCCGGTGCCGACCGCGACGGGCCGTTTTATCCTGGCCGTGATCCGGGACGTCACGGCGGACCTGCCGCGCGCTGACCTGGCCGATCTGGCCCGCGCCGCGGCCGCGGCAGAACAGGCGCGCCGCGGCCGGGGGCTCCTGGACCGGGTGGTCAACGGCCTCCTCCACGTCGGCCTCAGCCTCCAGGCCGCGATTGACCTGCCCCATGATGTGGCCGTGCAGCAGATCGCGGACGCCCTGCGCCGCCTGGACGACACGATCCGCGAGATCCATGACCACGCGTTCGCTGACGGCGACGATGATGAGCCGCCCGATCCCGCCCCGCGGAACGGATCGGGGTGAGATCACGGCGCCACGCCGGACGGCGCCTAGAACCCGTCGGCGGTTGGCGGCCAGAACCAGCCCTCATCTGTGATTCCGCCGCCCGGTTCAGCCGCCGGGCCGGGGGCGATGATGGCTTCAGCGATGCGGTCGACGAACATCTGGATCATAACTTCGGCGACGCGCCGCAAAACCACCTGATCCAGCTCACCGCCCAGGTTGCCGGGCGGTGGCCGGTACACCCCGGTCAGGGTCAGTGTCGTGGCGTGTTCCCCGGCCGGGCTGAGCGCAATGTCGGCATCCAGGGTAGGGAACAGCTCTCCCCCGGGCCCGATCGCCTCCCATCTGAATGCCAGATGGGCCGGGCGGCCGTCTGCGGCGAGGCCCCGGAAATGCACATTGACCAGCCTGGACTTCCCCCGCACGGACCCGGGCGGGTCGGCCAGGGCCAGGCCGGCGGCCCCGGCTCCGTAGGCACCTTGCGAGGCGCTCAGCAGCCAGCCAGCACGGGCAAGGTTCGCCAGCCTCGCCTGGGCCAGGGTCAAGCTGATCTCCGCCTGGGCCTCAGTGCGTACGAACATACCGTCAGTGAACCGATCGAACGATCATCCAGTCAGGGTCCTAGGTCCCTAACTGGATGACGAAGGTCCCATACCTGCTACACGCCTGGCCGACCTTGTGACGCCCCCCAGGAGCACGGCAGGCGCAAGCCCGGGGCCGGACTCCGCCGGATTGGGAGGCTACGACGCCAGGAGTGACTTTCTGCCCTACCCCCAGCCGCGTCGCCGAGAGACGCTTGCCGGGGTGAACCAGGCCGCTGCCCAGACCGTGAGATGGGCGCTGAGCCCGGACGTCACAGGCGGCCGGGAGGCTGAGGCCGCGGGATCCCTCCCGCAGTTGCGCGGCGTGCTTGTGAGATGCGCAGACGAGAAAGGTGGGCCGCAATGGCTCTGGCAGAGGTCATCCGCGCAGACGAGGTTCCCGCGCTCATCCCAGACGGGGCAACCCTGGGGGTGAGCGGCATCCTGTTGTCCGGCTTCGCCGAGGAGGTCGCGATCGCCGTTGAGCAGTCCTTCCTCGAAAAGGGCCATCCCCGGGGCCTAACGCTGGTGCACGGCTCGGGCATCGGCAACGCCATACCGCCGGTCGCCCCGGAAGACTTCGCCGGGACCCACCACTTCGGCCACGAAGGGCTCGTCGCGAAGTGGATCGGCGCGCATACCGGCCTGGCGCCTAACATGGCGCACCTGATCGAGCAGAACCGGTGCCAGGCCTATTGCATCCCGCAGGGCGTGGTGGTCCAGCTCTACCGCGAGATCGCGGCCCACCGCCCGGGCATCATCACGACGGTCGGCCTCGGCACCTTCGTCGACCCCCGGCTCGGGGGGCCAAGATGAACGCGGCGACGACTGACGACTACGTCGAGCTCATCGAGATCGGCGGCAGGGAGTACCTCCTCTACCAGTCGTTCCCCATCGACGTCGCGCTGATCCGGGGCACCACCGCCGATGAGCGGGGCAACCTTGCCATGGACGCTGCCAGCGCGAGGTACTTGACCTGGGCGATGACGATCCCGCCGCTGTTCCTGGCCGCCTGGGCAAGAGGAAGCTGCTCCAAAAGTAGCGCCTCCTCCGTCGAGAGCCGCGCTCCCGTGGCCGCGGGACGGCGACGGGCCTGAAAATACCGGATCCCCCCGCACTGGTCGGCGACGAAACGGTGCCACGATATGACCTCAGTCTCGTTCATCCTCGTCAGATCCGCCATCGCGCCGACCGCCGCACTGAGGGGTCGGCGCGATAGTGAGTCGTCAAACCGTCGAATCGGCCAGGCCTGCGGGGACGCGCTCGCGAGCGCGAGCCGGCTTGGTTGACCAGCACCCGCCGAGACCGACGCTGTACCACAGCACGATAAGAGCCGTCCAGTTGATCCACGTGAGCGGCGAGCCGCCATAGTCGCCCTTGACGGCCGGGAAGTGCAGCACGGTGGTGGCAAAGAAACGCATGAACACGATGTAGGTGGCAATGCCCAGGACCACCACGACGACCGTGCGGACGGCCCGGATCTCGGCCGTGCTCCGCTTGAGCTTGCTGGGCCCGAAGATCAGTCCCACGACCAGAGCCCACATGACGATGCACACGCCCAGCTCTGCGGTCTGGGTGGCGGCGGAGAAGCTCGGGAGAGCCTTAATACCGGCGGGGGTGAGCGCCTGCACAAGGGGCCGCAAAGCATAGTACAGGCCGATGCCGCCCCCCAGCGTCACGACGAGGGCCGCAGCTGCGCGGCCGTGGCGGTTCTTGACCAGCGCCCACGGCCAATTCTGCCAAATCATTGCGCCGACGATCACCAGGACCGTCGAGCTGTATACCCATCCCGTCGCGACAGGCAGCGCCAGGGGCGGCGCCTTGCTCAGGGCCGCGTTGAAGTTGGGGTAAATGAGCACGACGACTCCGACGAGCATGATGAAGGCAGCGAGGAACCACTGGGCGACGCCGGCAACGGGCCCGGGGATCTTCTCGAATGGATATCCCTCCCAGCTGCTGGCGGCGAAAGCGTAGGCATAAAACCCGACCAGCACCACGAACGCCGTTGCCGTGAATCCGGCGCCTCCAGCCGCGGCATGGGAGAACGTCGGGTCCCACGAGCCGCCGACGAAGGTGAACAGCCAGGTAGTCGCGAACCCTATTGCTACGTCGGTAGCCATCTGCAGCAAGCCGGAGAGAGGCTGGCCGAGCTTGGAGAAGGGCCAGTTGCCAAACGTGAACCCGGTGAAGATGAACGCCAGGATGGTCCAGAACAGCACGGCGTTGACAGCTGGCAAGGACGCTCCGATGGGGCTCCACTTCGGGTCGGCCAGCAGCCACCAGGAGAGGACCGAGAGCAGGACTACCGCGACGGTCACTACGACCGGCGTCAGGGTGCCGAACCGCGGGACTGTCGCAGCAGGCTCCGCGCTTTCTGTGAACAGAGCATCGCTATCTGTCAACATGGTGCTCTCCACTCCTTTCACCCCGTTCTTCAGACCCCTTATCCGAACGGGCGTGGCGCTTGGCCCTGGTTGCCTGCTTCTTTACTGACGATTAGCGCAATCTCCGCAGGAACGGATCTGGCGGCTCGTAGGGCGTTACTTTTATCCGCGCGTCCACCGCGAACACCCCGTCCGGGTGGGCGATAACCGGGCTGAGGTCAAGGTCGGTGACTTCGGGCAGGTCGTCGGCGAGCCGCGAGACCCGCAGCAGCAGGTCGCGCAGGGCCCCGAGGTCGGCCGCCGGGGCTCCGCCGGGGCCCAGCAACTGCGGGGCGGAGCGGATCAGCTTGTCAACGTCGGTGTCGGTCAGCGGCGTGAGCCGGGCCGCGTGGCCGGCGGACACCTCGGTGGTCCCGGGGTCCACGCCGCCGAGCCCGAATATCACCAGCGGGCCGAAGATGTGGTCGGCGGCCACCTTGACGATCACTTCGGTGCCGACCTTGGGCGCGGCGACGTGAGCGGACGCGTTTTCGCCGGCGGCCAGCGGTATTCCGTAGCAGGCCAGCAGATCGGCTGTCGTTCCGGGGGGAAGCCAGCCACCGTCTGGTGCCTGGCGGAGGAACTCATGCACCAGCGTGCGGGCGTCCGCGGCCCTGATATCAGCGAAGCCGGGCACGTCCCCGCGCGGTTCGGCCCGCCAGGCCCCGTAACTGGCGGCGCGGGCCAGCGCGGCCACCGCGGCTTCCGGGTAACCGTAGGCGGGCACCCGGCCTTCATCCTCCGGCATCCTGGACCGCGACAGCAGCCGGACGGATTCTGGCTGGTTGAGTACCACCGCGGCCAGCGGGATGTCGATGTCCGCTCCGGCGATGGCAGCCACCAGGTCGCCGGTGGCGCCGGTGGGCAGGACGAGGGCGATGATCGCGTGCACCTCGTCGTCCGCCGCGAGCAGCTCGAGGCACTGGCGGAAATCCTCGCCGGAAACCGTGGTCCCGGTGTCGACGGGGCCGGTGACCGTGCCGGTGCCTGACACCAGCCCGCGGAGCCGCCGCCTGGTCAGGCCGTGCGGGTAGTGGACGGTAAGCCCGAGGTCCGGGCAAGCATCGGCCGCCAGCAACCCCGCGCTGCCGACATTGGACACGATCGCGACGGTGCGCCCGGCCGGGACCGGCTGGGTGGCTAGCAGCGCGGTGGCCTCGATCAGCTCACCGTAGCCGCGCGTGATGATGACGCCAGCCTGCTCGAACAGCGCTTCCCGGCTAACCAGAGACGCAACTGGGCGGCCCGCTGTCTGCTGGCCGGCCGCGGAACGTCCGGCCAGCACGGTGAGCACGGGCATGGTGGCGCTCACCCGGCGCGCTGTCCTGGCGAACTTCCGCGGGTTGCCGAACGACTCGATGTACAGCACCGCGAGCCTGGTCACGCCGTCGCGCTCCCACCACAGCAGCATGTCGTTGCCCGACACGTCGAGCTTGTCGCCCACTGACGCGAACGAGGAGATGCCGATGCCGAGCCGGGACAGCTGATCCACCATGGCGAAACCCAGGCCACCAGACTGCATGACCAGGCCGGCCACGCCGGCCCGCGGCGCACTGGCGGCGAACGTGGCGTTAAGGCCGATGCCGGGCACGGCCACGCCGAAGCAGTCCGGGCCGACCAGCCGCATGCCGTGCCGGCGGCACACCGCGAGCAGATCGGCGCAGGCACCGGCCTTCAGCCCGGATGTGACCACCACGAGGGACCGCACCCCGCGCTGGCCGCATTGTTCCGCCGCGTCCAGGACCGCCGTAGGGGGCACCGCGATCACCGCCAGGTCGGCCGGCTCGGGCAGGTCAAGTACCGAGGACCGGCACCGCTCGCCGCCGATCTGCTTGGCGTGCGGGTTGACCGCGTAAACCGGGCCAGCGTACCCGCCGGCCCGGATGTTCTCCAGGATCGCGCGGCCCGCCGTCCCCTGCCGCCGGCCCGCGCCGATCACTACGACTGACCCGGGCGCGAGCACGTGCCGCAGGCTGGCGGCTTCCGCGCTACGCTCCCGTTCGGCTACGGCATTCAGGTAGCTGTCGCCAGCGGGCAGAGCATCGGCGCGGAGAGGAAAGGTCGTCTCGAAGACCCCGTCCTCGCAGTGACGCTCGATGGGCAGGCCGGCGTCGGCGAACACGTTCAGCATCGCCTGGTTCTCGGTCAGGGTCTGCGCGGTGAACGTCGTTATCTGATGGCTCCTGGCGTACGAGACCAGATGTTCGAGCAGCAAGGTGGCGATGCCACGGCGGTGCATGTGATCGGCTACCGCGAACGCGATCTCCGCCACACCGTTCTGGCGGCCAGGTGCTCGCTCGCCGACGGTGACGTAGCTGGCGCAGCCGACCACCTCGCCGTCCGACAACGCGAGCAACGCCACCTCATCCGGCGAGGGGTCCCGGCAGATCCGCCGCGCCTCGGTATCGGCTGCCAGCCGGCTGAGGTTGAAAAAGCGCATGTAAGTGTTGTCGGGGGACAACGCCTCGTGCATGGCCTTGACCGCGCCGAAATCGTCCGGGCCCGCCGGGCGGATCTCGACCGTCGTCCCGTCGGCCAAAAGCGCGTACACCTGGCTGGACCCGTCTACTACCTGCGCCGTGCTCATGGCGGTCTCCCTGTTTTCTGGCCAGCCTCAGCGGCTGAGGACAACCTTGAGCGCGCCGGTGTCCGCGGCCTGGGCGAAGACGTCGTACGCCGCTTCGAATTCATCCAGGCCGAAGTGGTGGGTGATGAACCGCTTGGCGTCGATCTGGCCGCTGGTGACCAGGCGCATCAGGGTCGGGGTGGAGGAGGTGTCCTTCAGGCCTGTGGTGATCGTGATGTCCCTGATCCACTGTTCGTCCAGGTGCAACGTGACGGCTCTGCCGTGCACGCCGATGTTCGCGATCCGGCCACCCGGCCGGGCCAGCTTGACGGCCAGCTCGAAGGTGGCGGGCGTTCCGACGGCCTCGATGGACACATCCACGCCCAGACGCCCGGTCAGGTCCTTGATGACAGCGAGCGGGTCCTCGCGGGAATTGTTCACCGTGACGTCGGCGCCGAAGTGCTTGGCCGCCTCGAGCCGGGCATCGGACAGGTCGATGGCGACAATGTGGCTGGGGCTGAACAGCTGGGCACTGGTGATCGCGGACAGGCCGACCGGCCCGGCCCCGACGACGGCGACGACATCGCCCGGGCGCACGCCTCCGGCCAGGACGCCGACCTCGTAGCCAGTTGGCAGGACGTCGGCCAGCATGAGGATCTCCTCGTCGGCCGCGCCGGCGGGGACCCGGAACGTGGACGTGTCGGCGAACGGCACGCGAACATACTCGGCCTGGGTGCCGTCAATCGTGTGGCCGAGGATCCAGCCGCCGCCGGACATGCACTGCCCGTAGCGGGCCTCACGGCAGAACTGGCATGTCCCGCACGCGCTAACGCTGGAGACGAGCACGCGGTCGCCGGGCGCGAGCGTGCGGACGCCGTCGCCGACCTCGTCGACGGTCCCGACCGCCTCGTGGCCCAGGATCCGGCCGTTGCGCACCTCAGGCAGGTCGCCCTTGAGAATGTGCAGGTCGGTGCCGCAGATGGTGGTCGCGTCGACTCGCACGATGATATCGCCGTCATCGGTGATCTCCGGGTCGGGTACCTCGTCCCAGGACTTGCGCCCAGGACCGTGGTAAACAAGGGCTCGCATGGTTGCCTCCACTTGCTGGTTACGTTCTGCTCCCTAGCCTCCGCGCGAGCGCAGCCGCGGGACAGGGCCGAAAGTCCATTTCTGGCCGGGTTGAAGGTCATGGGTCCTGGCGCGTGACGCTAAGGTCGTAATGACGAGACAGGCCGGACCCGGGGAAGGATCAGGCAATGTCTGACCGCACGATCGATGAGCTCGAGGAAGCCGAGTGCCTGAGGCTGATAGCGCAAGGCGGAATCGGCCGCATCGCATACAGCAGCCGGTTCGGCCCGGCCGTGCTGCCGGTGAACTACAAGTGGCACGACGGGGCGGTCGTGTTCCGGACCGCCCAGCACAGCCCCATGGATGAGGACCTGCAGACCGGGATTGCGGGCGGGGATTACAAGGTGGCGTTCGAGATCGACGACATCGACACCGCCGGGCGCCAGGGCTGGAGCGTGCTGATCCAGGGACCGGCGCACCACGTGGAAGCCGAGGCCGACCGCACGACGGCCGTAGAGGCCGGAGTCGAGCCCTGGCCAGGCGGGGAAAGGGAGCTGTTCGTGCGTATCATCCCGTCCCGCGTCACCGGCCGCCGGATCCGCCCGACCGTGTGAATCAGGTCCCGCCATCGCTTCGGACACCACGCCGACGGTCCTCCGGCCAGCACCCTGAGGGGCGCTGGCCGGAGGTAGTTGCCGGTGGTGCTGTGCGTGTGTGCTGTCGTGCCTGGAAGGCCGGGCCGGGGTCATGCGACCTTGGCGTGGACCTGCCTGGTCTGCGGCTGGGCCTCGGGAGTGGTCCGGGTCCGGCGGCCGGCGGCCAGGCCGAACAGCGAGCCGATCAGCGTCAGGCCGCCCAGGGCGAACGCGGCGAGCGCGGCGATATACGTGATCTGCGAGACCTTCCACCAGCCGTAAGCGTTCAGCAGCATGCTGCGTAGCGACTCGCCCTTGAACACGGTCGCCACCTGGCCGGCCAGTGCCACGTTCTTCGGCTGCGCGATCGCCTCGGTCGACAGCTGGGAGTAGGTCTTGCCGGCGCCGATCTCGGACAGGTGAACGGCGATGAAGTGGTCAGCGTAGGCCTCGGCCTGCTGCCCGGTCAGCATCTGCTTCCCGGCGTACTGCGAGACGCTGGGAATCATGCTGGGGGTAATCTCCGTCCCCACCTTGGCGTGGGCGAACGCGGCCTGGGGCGGGAAGTAGATCTGCTGCGCAGACAGCTGGCCCTGCACGGTGTTGTGCACATAGGCCGAGCCCCACGTCAGCAGTCCGCCGACCCCCAGCAGGATCGCAGCGACGGCGAAACCCGCGATGGCGGTGATAAAAGATGAGTTGCGGCGCATCGGAAACGTCTCCTTCTAGATGCGAGTCGGTGATATTCCGGCCCGTCTGTTCAGCTATTACCTGGAGTGTCCCGCCGCCCCCCGTCGTCCCGTCACGGCCAGATGTCACCAGCTCACCGGGACCTCAGTCACCAGAAGCCGGGCCCTACGGCTCACTAGGGACCAAGGTCCCTGATGCCGGGCCGGGGTCTGGGCATAGCCTGACGGACATGTCCCCCGGACCAGGGCCACGCGACGTCACGCCGTTGCCGGATCTGCAGCACGGACGGTCCCGTGCCGGTCCGGTCCGCCAGGAGCGCCCGGTCTATCTCGACTTGCTGCCGCCGTGCAACGCCGGATGCCCCGCCGGGGAGAACATCCAGGCGTGGCTGGCGTACGCCGAGACCGGTGACCACGAGGGCGCGTGGCGGCAATTGGTCGCCGACAATCCGATGCCGGCGATCCACGGCCGGGTCTGCTACCACCCGTGCGAGAGCGTCTGCAACCGGGCCAGCCTGGACAGTGCCGTCTCGATTCACTCGGTCGAGCGATTCCTCGGCGACCTCGCGCTCGAGCGGGGGTGGTCATTCGACCCGCCCCCGGTCCCCAGCGGCAAGCGGGTGCTGGTCATCGGCGCCGGGCCGAGCGGGCTTTCCGCCGCCTACCACCTGGCCCGGCGCGGCCACCAGGTGGAGATCAGGGATGCGGGCGAGCGGCCCGGCGGGATGATGCGGTACGGCATCCCGGCCTACCGGATGCCACGCGACGTCCTGGACGGCGAACTGGACCGGATCACCGCGATGGGCGTGCGGATCACCCTGAACCACCGGGTGGAGGACCTGGACGCCGAGCGGCGCGAGGGCGGCTTCGACGCGGCCTTCGTCGCGGTGGGCGCGCACCTGTCCAAGCGGGTCGACATCCCGGCCAAGGACGCGGGACCGATCGTGGACGCGGTATCGTTCCTGCGCAGTGTCGCCTCGGGTGAGCGGCCGGTGATCGGACGGCGCGTGGCCGTCTACGGCGGCGGCAACACCGCGATGGACGCCGCCCGGGTGGCCCGCCGCCTGGGGGCGAACGACGCGCTCATCGTCTACCGGCGGACCCGCGAGCAGATGCCGGCCCATGTCGAGGAGGCCGAGGAGGCCGAACGGGAGGGGGTGCGGATCAACTGGCTGCGCACCATCACCGCGTTCGACGGCCCGGAGCTGACTGTCGAGGCGATGGAGCTTGACGAGCACGGATTCCCGCAGCCGACCGGGCGGTTCGAGACGCTGGCCGCGGACACCGTGATACTCGCGCTCGGCCAGGAGAGCGACACCGCGTTCCTGCGTCAGGTACCCGGAGTGGAATTCAGCCGGGACGGCACCGTAGAGGTGTCGACGTCGATGATGACCGGATGCGCCGGCGTGTTCGCCGGAGGCGACATGGTACCGTCCGAGCGCACCGTGACGATCGGCGTGGGGCACGGCAAGAAAGCGGCCAAGAACATCGACGCCTGGCTGGCCGGTACCGCGCCGGCGAATGCACCCAAGCACGAGCTTGTCTCGTTCGGCGACCTGAACTTGTGGTATTTCGGCGACGCCGCCCGCCGGGAGCAGCCGCAAGTCCCCCCGGAGGAGCGGGTCGCGGATTTCGGCGAGGTGCTCGGCGGCCTGTCCGAGGGCGAGGCGACGTACGAGGCTCGCCGCTGCCTGTCCTGCGGCAACTGCTGCGAGTGCGACGGCTGCCTGGGCGCGTGCCCCGAGGACGCGGTGATCAAGCTGGGGCCCGGGCATCGCTACGAGTTCGACTATGACCGGTGTACCGGCTGCGGCGCGTGCTACGAGCAGTGCCCGGTGCACTCGATAGAGATGATCCCGGAGGACGGATGACACGCGCCACGGTCGACGGTAACGAGGCCGCGGCGTCGGTCGCCTACCGCCTCAACGAGGTCTGCTGCATCTACCCGATTACGCCGTCGTCGCCGATGGCCGAGCTGGCGGACGAGTGGTCAAGCAAGGGACAGCCGAACCTGTGGGGCGGCGTGCCGTCCGTGGTCGAGATGCAGCACGAGGGCGGGGCCGCGGGCGCGTTGCACGGCGCGCTGCAGAGCGGGGCGCTGGCCACCACGTTCACGTCGTCGCAGGGCCTGCTGCTGATGATTCCGAATATGTACAAGATCGCCGGTGAGCTGACTCCAGCCGTGCTGCACGTCGCGGCCCGGTCGCTGGCCGCGCAGGGGCTGTCCATCTTCGGTGACCACTCCGACGTGATGGCGGTGCGGCAGACCGGGTTCGCGCTGCTCGCCTCCGCCTCGGTCCAGGAGGCCCACGACCTCGCGCTGGTGGCGCAGGCCGCCACGCTGGCGACCCGGGTGCCGTTCGTGCACTTCTTTGACGGGTTCCGCACCTCCCACGAGCTGAACACGATCGAGCTGCTTACCGACGACGACCTGCGCGCGCTCGTGCCGGCGGAACTGGTCCGCGCGCACCGCGGCCGGGCGCTGTCACCGGAGCGGCCGTTCATCCGGGGCACCGCGCAGAACCCGGACGTCTACTTCCAGGCGCGGGAGACGGTGAACCCGTTCTACGCCGCCGTGCCGGGCGCGGTACAGGAAGCGATGGACGGCCTGGCCGCCCGTTCCGGCCGCCAGTATCACATCGTGGACTACACCGGTCACCCTCAGGCCGAGCGGGTGATCGTCGTGATGGGCTCGGCGGCCGAGACTATCGGCGAGACCGTCGCCTACCTGTGCGGCCAGGGCGAGCGGGTCGGCATGCTGCAGGTGCGGCTGTTCCGGCCGTTCCCGGTCCGGGCTTTGCTCGACGCCCTGCCCGCGAGCGCCGGACGGATCGCCGTGCTCGACCGGACCAAGGAGCCCGGTTCGAATGGCGAGCCGCTGTTCCTTGACGTGGTGGCCACGCTGGCCGAGGCGTGCTCCGGCGGAGAGCGCGCAGCGCTGCCGCTGGTGACCGGCGGCCGCTACGGCCTGTCGTCTAAGGAGCTCACCCCCGGCATGGTCGCCGGGGTATTCGCGGAGCTGGCCCGTGACCAGCCGCGGCGCCGGTTCACGATCGGCATCATCGACGACGTGTCCGGCCTGAGCCTGCCATATGACAAGTCACTGGACATCGAGCCGCCCACCACGATCCGCGCGGTCTTCTTCGGTCTCGGCTCGGACGGCACGGTCGGCGCCAACAAGAACACGATTAAGATCCTCGGCGCCGAGGAGAACCTGAACGCGCAGGGCTACTTCGTCTATGACTCGAAGAAGTCGGGCTCGCAGACCGTGTCGCACCTGCGGTTCGGGCCGCAGCCGATCCGCGCTCCTTACCTGGTGCAGCAGGCCGGCTTCGTCGGCTGTCATCACTTTGGGCTGCTCGACCGGCTCGACGTGCTCGGCCTGGCCGCCCCGGGAGCAACGCTGCTGCTCAACTGCACGCAGCCACCGGATGAGGTCTGGGATGCGCTGCCCCGCCCGGTCCAGGAGAAGATTATTGCCAAACGGATCGAGGTGTACGCGATCGATGCCGGCCGGATCGCTCGCGACGCCGGCCTGGCTGGTCGGACCAACACCGTGCTGCAGACCTGCTTCTTCGCGATCTCGGGCGTGCTGCCCCGGGAAGAGGCGATCGGCAAGATCAAGGCGGCGATCGCCAAGACCTACGGCCGCCGCGGCGCGGAGGTGGTCGAGCGGAACCTGTCCGCGGTCGATCACACCGTGGCGGCGCTGCACCAGATCGAGGTGCCCGGCCGGGTGACCTCCACCCGGGAGCTGCCTGCGATGGTGCCGGCCAGCGCGCCGGAGTTCGTCCGCACCGTGACCGCCGCGATGATGGCCGGCCTCGGCGACGACCTGCCGGTCAGCGCGCTGCCGGTGGACGGCACCTACCCGAGCGGCACCACGGCGTACGAAAAGCGGAACATCTCCGAACTGGTCGCGGAATGGGATCCGGACCTGTGCATCCAGTGCGGCAACTGCAGCTTCGTCTGCCCGCACAGCGTGATCAGGGCCACCTACTACGACGAGTCCCTGCTCAAGGAGGCACCACCGGATTTCCGGTCGGCGCCGCTGGACGCCCGCGGGCTCCCGGACACCCGCTTCACACTTCAGGTCTACGTGGAGGACTGCACCGGATGCGAGCTGTGCGTTCAGGCCTGCCCGGTCGGGGCACCGGACGACCCCACCCGCAAGGCGATCAACCTCGCGGCCCGCGAGCCGCTGGTGGCCGCCGAACGGGACAACATCGCGTTCTTCGAGACGCTGCCCGTGGCCGACCGGTCCCGGGTCGACTTCGGCACGGTGCGCGGCACGCAGTTCCTGCAGCCGCTGTTCGAGTTCTCCGGCGCCTGCGCGGGCTGCGGCGAGACGCCCTACGTCAAGCTGCTTTCGCAGCTGTTCGGCGACCGGCTGATGGTCGCCAACGCCACCGGCTGCTCCTCGATCTACGGCGGGAACCTGCCCACCACGCCGTGGACGAGCAACTCCGACGGTCGCGGCCCGGCCTGGTCGAACTCGCTGTTCGAGGACAACGCCGAGTTCGGCCTCGGATTCCGTCTGGCCGCCGACCGGCACGTCGAGCTAGCCCGAAGTCGCCTGGCCGAGCTCCAAGAAGCGGTTGGCGCCGACCTAGCGGAGAAGATCCTCGACGCGCCCCAGCTCACCGAGTCGGAACTGGCGGCCCAGCTAGACCGGGTCGCCGAGCTGAAGCGGCGGCTCGATGCCCTGGACCAGGACTACGGGCACGTCGCCGATCTGCGCAGCGTCGCAGATCACCTGGTCCGGCGCAGCGTCTGGCTCGTCGGCGGGGACGGCTGGGCCTACGACATCGGATCGGCCGGCCTGGACCACGTCCTGGCCACCGGGCGCAACGTGAACGTGCTGGTGCTCGACACCGAGGTCTACTCCAACACCGGCGGGCAGTCATCGAAGTCGACACCGCTCGGCGCCGTCGCCAAGTTCGCCTCGGCCGGCAAGACCGTACCGAAAAAGGACATCGCCCTGCAGGCCATCGCCTACGGCAACGTCTACGTCGCCCGGGTGGCCATGGGTGCCGACCCGCAGCAGACGCTGCGCGCCTTCCGCGAGGCGGAAGCCTACGACGGGCCGTCGCTGGTCATCGCCTACAGCCACTGCATCGCGCACGGCATCGAGATGCGCGACGGCCTCGACCAGCAGTACCGCGCTGTGGCCAGCGGACACTGGCCGCTGATCCGGTACGACCCGCTGGTCCGGACGGCCGGCGGTAACCCGTTCCTGCTCGACTCGCCGAGGCCGCGCATCAGCCTGGCCAGCTACACCCAGCGCGAGCTGCGGTACCGCTCGCTCAGCAACACCAACCCGGCCGAGGCCGAGCGCCTGGGAGCCCTGGCCCAAGAAGCGGTTGACCAGCGCTGGAACACCTACGAGGAGATGGCTACCCGCGGAGCGCGACAGTTCCCGGCCGACGCGCGGAAGGACGACTGATGGATCTCGCGACCGGCTATCTCGGACTGACGCTGCGTAACCCGCTCGTCGCGTCCGCGTCTCCGCTCTCGAATACCGTCGACGGCGTCCGGCGGCTGGCCGACGCCGGCGTCGGCGCGGTCGTGCTCTACTCGCTGTTGGAGGAGCAGGTGCGCCGGGAGGCCGCGGAGAACGCGCGCCTGGCCGAAGCCGGCACCGACAGCTTCGCCGAATCGCTGTCCTACTTCCCGGCCGACGCGGACTCCGATACCGGCCCGCGCCGTTACCTAAGCCTGATTGAGCGCGCCGTCGCGGCCGTGGACATCCCGGTGATCGGCAGCCTCAACGGCGCGACGCCCGACGGCTGGACCAGCTACGCCCGCGCGATCCAAGACGCGGGGGCCGCGGCGGTCGAGCTGAACATCTACTACATACCAGGCGACCCGTACATTATCGGCCGCGACGTCGAGCAGCGGCACATCGATATCGTGCAGCAGGTCAAAGACGCGGTGAGCGTGCCCGTGGCGGTCAAGCTGGGTCCGCATTTCAGCTCGACCGGCGAGATCGCGCTGCGACTTGACGAGGCCGGCGCGGACGGCCTAGTCCTCTTCAACCGGTTCTTGCAGCCCGACATCGACCCGGAGACCCTCACGGTGGTGCCCGCTGTGGACCTATCCAGCCCGGCCGAGGCCAGGCTGCCGCGGACCTGGATCTCCATCTTGTGCCAGCGGGTTCATGCCTCGCTCGCGGCGACCACCGGCGTCGAGGGACCAGCCGACGTGGCCAAGTACCTCCTGGCAGGCGCCGATGTCGTGATGACCGCGTCCGCGCTGATCCGGCACGGCCCCGGGCACGCCGCCGTCCTGCTTGACGGCTTGGCCGAATGGATGGCCCGCAAGGGATACGCCTCGGTCGACGATGTGCGCGGATTGCTCGCCGTACCCGCCGGCACTGACCAGGCTGCTTACGAGCGCGCCGGCTATGTCCGCGCGCTCCGCGCCGCCAACGGTGCCCGTGGTCCGTGGTGATCCAAGCCGTTTCGGCAGAAATCAAACGGCCGCCCGCTGGGGGTCGTGCTTCAGCTGCCGCTGACGGTGAACGTTCCGGTCATGCCTTCTTGTGCGTGCCCGGGGACCGGGCACAGGTACCGGTAGGTTCCTGGCGTGCTCGCGGTGAAGCTGAGCGTCGCGGCATGCATGCCCGCTGATGTGGGGTTGCCGAGGAACCACACCGCCGATCCAGTGAACGCGGGGCGGGCGGTCAGCATCGGCATCCGCGAGGATGTGGCGCCGCTGGCGGTGATGACCAGGCCGTGCGCGGTGTCGGGATCGGCGTTGATGACTTCGATGCTGACCTGGGCGCCGGCGGGGACGATGATGGCCGGGTCGGTCAGGCCGGCGATGCGGAAGGTCTCATCAGGGCCGCCAGCCGGGCTGGCCAGGACAGTGAGCCGGACGCTGATGCCGGTAAAGGTGATCCGGTTCGCGGCGCGGTCCAGCGTGGCGCTGGCCGGGGCCTGGCGGCCAAGCTGGTCGGCCTGCGCGGCGCTGACCCGGGGGCCGGGAGCGTTCGCGAACAGCGAGCCCATGACCTGCCCGGGGTCGCTGGAGGTGCCCATCATGAAGCCGGGCAGGGCCTGGCCGCGCATCCAGGCCGGGGCGCCGGCGCCGCCCATCATCCACTGGTAGCC
>JBAUAY010000119.1:0-3763 GCA_049676235.1 Streptosporangiaceae bacterium | reverse complement strand
GGCCCATCCGGGGTGATCTCCGGCAAGTTCCGCGGTCACGATATCCAGACGGCCCGCGAAGCCAGCGGAGGCGCCCGCCGCGGACCCCAGGTTGAGCAGCACGAACCTCGCGGGGTGCAGCAGGCCGAAGATCGTGCTGGCGGGGGCATCGCGCAGGTCGAGGTCGGGGGCCCGCTGACCAGCGACCTGGCCGGCCGCCTGGTAGCGGATGGCCAAGCCGGAGAGGCGGACGGCTAGCTCCCGGCGCAGGGACTCGTGCGCGCCGAGGATCGCGTTGAACCGGTCCCGAAGCGCGATACCTTCTCGGGTCGGGTTGGCGAACAGCCCGCACTGGGCGAGAGAGTCGTCGATCACGTCCAGGCCGACCGGATACCGCTCGTTGTGATAGCTGTCCAGCAGGCCGGGCGGCGCCCAGCCGCGGATTTCGGCGGCCAGCTTCCACGCCAGGTTGGTGGCGTCCTGCAGCCCGAGGTTCAGGCCCTGGCCCCCAGCCGGATAGTGGATGTGCGCCGCGTCCCCGGCCAGCAGCACGCGCCCCGCCCGGTAACAGGCCGCCTGCCTGGCCGCGTTACCCACCCGGCTCAGCCACGCGTCTGGGGTCTCCCGCATGCCGAAGTCCGTTCCGGCCAGCCGCAGCGCACTCGCCCGCAGATCCCCGAACGTCACGGGTTTATCCGCCGGCTCGTACAACGTCGCGTGGTCGATGACGGCCACCCGGTGCCGGCCTGCACCGATCGCCAGCACGTAGATCGACCCGCCCGGCTGGTTCAGGGTGAGCGCCGGGGCCTGCGGGGGTTCGGTCAGCTCGATATCGCCCAGGATCGTCCGCCAGGTGTCCGGGGTTCCCGCGAAATCGATCCCGGCCGCGGCGCGGACCACGCTCGTGGCGCCGTCGCAGCCGACCGCGCAGGCAGCGCGGATGACCGCGGGCCCCTCGGGTGAGTCCACGTACAGGTCGACGCCGGTCTCGTCCTGCTGCAGGCCGGTGACGGCGTGCTGCCTCAGGTACGGCACGCCCAGCTCGGCCAGGTGCTCCTCCAGCAGTTCCTCGGTACGTCGCTGCGGCAGGAACAGCGTGTAGGGATAACGGGTGTCAAGGAACGAGAAGTCCAGCCGGTTCTTCAGGATCGCGAAATGCGAGGACGGTACGGGAGTGCCTTCGGCCAGCCAGCGGTCTACGAGCCCGCGCATCGCGAACTGCTCCACGGTTCGCGGGTAGATCGTGAGCGCCTTGGAATACGGCGGCCGCTCCGCGCGCCGTTCCAGGACGACCGGACGCACTCCCCCGCGGTGCAGTTCGGCCGCGAGCCACATGCCCACCGGGCCGCCGCCCACGACGGCCACGTCGCAGGAGATCATCCGAGATAGGAGAAGTCGACGGCGGCGGCGATCGGGTCCGGCCCAGCTCCCGATGGCAGAGTCGGCGGGATCAGGCCGCTCGAGCGCAGTGCCTCGATCGCCGCGGCGAGGGCCCGGGACCCGGACCGCAGGTCCCGCGGGATGACCCCGTCGGCGGCCAGCACCTGGCAGGCCCGGAGCGCGTAGCGCGGCTCGATCGACGTGTGCGCTGCGGCGATTGCCGCCGCCTCCTCGATGTTGCCGCGGAACCATTCGGCCGCTTCGGCAAGAGCCTGCAGGAAGGCTGCTACCCAAGCCCGTTCGGTCGATAGGCAGACGCAGACGGCATTCAGGGCAAATTCCTCGGTCACCGGTCCGAGGTTCGTGAAGCCGGCGTCGATGGCCATGTCGTCGTACGGGATCATCTGCAGCGCCGCGTCGATCGTCCCGGCCTGCAGCGCCCTCCACCGCTCGACATGCGAGCCTTCGAGCGCGAAGTCGTAGTCGGCCGGGTAGCTCAAGCCATGCACGGCGAGCATCCGCTCCGCGACGTGCCGGGTGCCCTCCGTCAGGGATGATGTCCCGATCCGGCCGCCGCGCAGGTCCCCGAACGTGCGGTGTCGGGGAATCGCGATCATCGATAGCGGCGGGCGGTCGATGAGGCCCGCCACCACGCGGAGCGGGCCGCCCGCCACCGCGTCCGCGATGCTGCCTTCCGGCGCGGTCAGCGCGATGTCCACTTCGCCGTCCCGCAGCGCGTTCGTGACCCCGTGGGTGCTGCCGAGGACCCGTTCGGTGGCGCGGAGCCCGCGGCGCTCGAGGAACCCGCGCTGCTGGGCCACCCACAGCGGGACGTTGACATAGGCCGGGGCGACGACGCCGACCGTGATCTCCCTCATGGGGCGGATCATTCCAGTTGCCAGTCCGGCGGGACAAGGTCCGGCGGCGTCCTGGTCCGTAACGGTGCAGGTCGATGACGAAGCTCAGCCGCAGAAATCCAGGCCGCCATGATCGCGGTTTAGCGCAGGCTGTCAGGCGACGCGGAGCAGGAGATCACCGAAGTCGGCCATGACTTTCAGTTCGCCGCCCAGCGCACGGATGTAGTCAGCCAGGGTTGCGAGTTCCGCCACGGCGCCACTTTCGATCGCGGAGACGCGCTGCTGGGACACCCCCATGGCATTGGCGGTCTCGGCCTGGGTCAAGCCCGCCTGCTTGCGCATCTCCATCAGGTACTCGGCGCGCACCAGCGGCACTTGCGTCTGGCGCGCGTCCCCGTCGGCCGCGAATGCGTCACGGATGCAGGTCTGCTCACTCATCGCCGCTCCTTTAGATAACAAGATCGCCCGGGACGCGCCATCTCGTTGCCGACCCGTGTGTACGGCGCAGCGTTACCGCAGGCAACTCCACACCGGTAGCGGTGGTTGACGAAGGCCTCACCAGTCATCCACCCCGCACGGTTGGTGGAATTAGCCTCATTGATTAATCCCAAAGAGATACTCCGGTCCTAGGCGGAAGTCAACGGGTTCGAGGCGAAGGTTCGGGTTGTTTCTCCGGGAATGGACTTAATGACCGCCGCCAGCAGGGCCATCCGGCGGTATCATGCCCCCGCAGGGGCCTGTACGGCCCCGGTGCTACCAGGTTGGGAGGCGTCGTAGCCAGCGAACCGTTCAGCCTGCGTGACGAGGGCCGTCGCCGCGTCCTGCAGGCGCTGCACGATCACGGCGCATGCCGCCGCAGCGAACTGGTCCGGCTGACCAGCCTGTCGCGCTCGACCGTGTCCTCGCTCGTCGCCGAGCTTGCCGCGCGCGGAATCGTCGAGGAGCACCCCTACACCACTGGCGCTGACGGGCTGCGCAGCCTGGGCCGGCCCGCCGTCATGGTATCGATGGCGCCGAACGCTCGCTACGCCGTCGGCGTCGACATCGGGCACGACCACGTGCGGGTCGCGGTCTGCGGCCTGCTCGGCGGCATCGTGGCTGAGTCCGAAGCCAGGCGTGAGGTCGACCTCGCCCCGCACGAAACGCTTGACCTGGCCGCCTCCCGGGTCCGGCAAGCGCTGACCGAGCACACCATCGACACGGCCGCGGTGATCGGGCTCGGCCTGGGCATCGCGGCGCCGGTGCACACCGGGTCAGGGCGGATCGAGGCGTCCGGCATCATGCCGGGCTGGGTGGGGATCAACCCGGTCCAGGAGATGCACTCCCGCACCGGGCTGAACGTGCACGTGATCAACGACGCCGACGCCGGCGCCCTCGGCGAGCACAGCTACGGCGCCGGACGCGGCGTGCACGCCCTGCCCTACGTCCGCCTGTCGGCTGGTATCGGGGCCGGCGTCATCGCCGGACGCCGGCCCCTGAGCGGCTCGGCCGGGATGGCCGGGGAACTCGGGCACGTCCACGTCGTGGAGAACGGGCCGATCTGCCGG
>JBAUAY010000118.1:0-3069 GCA_049676235.1 Streptosporangiaceae bacterium | reverse complement strand
CGGAAGTCGACGGGGGTCGCATGCCGCTGGACGCGCCGGTGGCGGTGAAGGAAGCGGTGCTGCCGTTCAGCCGGTTCCGCGACCTGGCCGGGCAGGGGGTCGACACCGTGCTCGGCCCGGAGATGCGTTCGACCGGCGAGGTCATGGGGATCGACGCGGTGTTTGGCACGGCGTACGCCAAAGCCCAGGCGGCAGTGTACGGGTCGCTGCCGGTCAAGGGACGGGCGTTCGTGTCGGTGGCCAACCGGGACAAGCGATCCATGATCTTCCCGGTCAAGCGCCTAGCCGACCTGGGTTTCGAGATCTGGGCCACCGAGGGAACGGCGGAGGTGCTGCGCCGTAACGGGGTTCGTGCCAAGATCGTGCGAAAGCACGGCGACGGCCCAGGCCCTTCCGGTGAGCCGACCGTGGTGACGCGGATCCTCGCAGGCGAGGTGGACCTGATCGTGAATACGCCGTTCGGCAGCCCAGGGCAGTCCGGCCCGCGCCTCGACGGCTACGAGATCCGCACCGCCGCGGTCCGCCGCGGCATCCCCTGTGTCACCACGGCCGCGGGACTCGCCGCCGCCGTGCACGGGATCGAGGCCATCATCCGCGGCGAGGTGGGCGTGCGGTCGCTCCAGGAGCACGCCGCGTCGCTCGGCTCCGCTCCTGGCGGGCGTTCCGCTCCTGGCGGGCGCTCCGCGCCTCGCGGGTGAGGCCCCATGTCCCCAGTCCAGATCCGCGGAACCGTGCTGACCTTGCGGCGCGTCGACGCCTATCACGCGATGACCTTGGTCGCGCCCGCCATCGCGGCCAAGTTCCGGCCCGGCCAGTTCATCACGATCGCGGTCGGCGGCCCGGAGACCCCCATGCTCGGGCGACGGGCCTTCGCCGTGCACGACGTGCGGCCCGACCACGGGGGCACGGTGGAGTTCGTGTTCGACGCCCGCGGGCCGGGGACGCGGTGGCTGGCCGGGCTGCGCGCCAGGGACACCCTCGACACGGTGGGACCGCTCGGTCGGCCCTTTCCCATCCCCAGGGACCCGTCAAGCTGCCTGCTGCTCGGCGTCGGTTACGGCAGCGCGCCGCTGTTCGCCTTGGCGGTGCGGCTGCGGGAACGCGGCTGCAGCATCGACTACCTGCTTGGCGGCGAGAGCGCGGACCGCGTGTTCGGCGCGCTGAGCGCCCGGCGGAACGGGCGGAGCGCGGCGGTGGCGACCACCGACGGCTCGTTCGGCGCCCGCGGCCCGGTGACCGGCCTGATGGAGCAGATCATCCGCGAGGCGCGCACCGACGTGATCTATGCGTGCGCGCCGGTGCCGGTGCTGCGGGAGGTCACGGCGATCGCGGGCAGGTACGACATCCCGGTGCAGGCGTCGGTGGACGTGCCCATGCCCTGCGGAACCGGGGTCTGCATGGGGTGCGTGCTGCCGGTCACCGGAACCGACGGGATCACCCGGATCGTCCGCTCGTGCGTGGACGGCCCGGTGTTCCGCGGCGACCTGGTCCGCTGGGACGACATGGGGACGATCCCGTTCGACGCCCTGGGCGCCCCCGGCTGGGCCGGGCCAGGGGGGACCCCTTCGGGGTCCCTCCCCAGGGGGGTACGGGGGAGCGGGCAGCCCGCCCGTGAGCAGGGGGGGTATGGGGGAGATCGTCCCCCCGGACTAGCAGGGCACCTCTATGCCGGCTGATATGAGGGCCAGGCTCGGTCCAGGGGTCCAGGCCGAACTGCCCAACCTGGTGCTCGCCGCGGCGGGCTGCTCGGGCGCGGGCCGTGAGCTCGCCCAGTTCGTCGACGTGGCCAGAGTCGGCGCACTGATCAGCAAGTCGATCATGGCCGAACCGCATACCGGCAACCCCGCGCCGCGGCTGGCCGAGACGCCGAGCGGCATGCTGAACTCGGTGGGCCTGCAGGGCCCGGGCGTGGACGCCTTCCTGCAGCGGGACCTGCCGTGGCTGTTGTCCCGCGGCGCGCGGGTCGTGGTCTCGATCGCCGGGCAGACCATCCGCGAGTACGCCGAGCTGGCCACCAGGCTGTCCGACACGGCCGGGGTGACGGCCATCGAGGTCAACCTCTCCTGCCCCAACGCTGAGGACGCGGGGCAGTTGTTCGCGCTCGACCCGCAGCAGGCGGGCCGCGTGATCGCGGCGGTGCGGGGCAGCACCAGGCACGACATCCCGGTGTTCGCCAAGCTGTCGCCGGACGTGACCGACATCGTGGCGGTGGCCAGCGCCTGCGTCGCGGCGGGCACGGACGGCCTGTCGCTGATCAACACGCTGCTCGGCATGGCCATCGACCCCGCCACGATGCGCCCGGTGCTGGCCGGCATGTACGGCGGCCTGTCGGGCCCGGCCATCAGGCCGGTCGCGGTGCGGTGCGTGTGGCAGGTCAGGGCCGCGTTCCCCGACGTGCCGATCATCGGCGCCGGCGGCGTGCGCACCGGCCGGGACGCTCTTGAGCTGCTGCTCGCGGGCGCCTCCATGATCGCGGTGGGCACGGAGATCATCCACGACCCTTCGGCGTGCTCGCGCGTGCTGAAAGAGCTGGAGGAGGAACTGGCGGCCATTGGCGCGGACCGGGCCGCCGACGTGATCGGCCAGGCCCACGGCCGGGTTCCCCGCGGCCTGGCCTGGCGTGCCTAGCTGGCACAATGTAAGCCACAAACAGCAATACGTAACAAGCTTGATCGATCGATCGGCCGGAACCCGAGAACGAACCGGGAAGGAACCGGGAAGGAACCGGGAAGAGCCGAGATAGAACGCAAGAACGAACCAAGCAAGAAGCTGGCGAGAATCGAGGGAGATGAGTGTGGTCGTGAGCAAGCCGGCGCCGGTCGCTGTCGCGCTTGACGCACCCGACCTGGAGACGGCCGCGCGCTGGGCCGCGCTGGTGACGCCGCACGTGAGCACGGTCAAGGTGGGGCTCGAGTTGTACCTGCGCTACGGGCCGGAAGTCGTCGCCACGGTGCGGGGCGCCAGCCGCGTGTCCGTGTTCCTGGACCTGAAGCTGCACGACATCCCGGCCACGGTGGCCGGGGCCGCGCGGGCGGTCGCGCGGCTGCGCCCAGACGTGCTCACCGTGCA
>JBAUAY010000117.1:0-2073 GCA_049676235.1 Streptosporangiaceae bacterium | reverse complement strand
GGCCAGCTGCCCGCGGGCCCGCAGCCGGGCCAGCGGCAGCGGCGGGTCGGAGCGGCTGGCTAGCACCAGGCGCAGTCCCGGCGGCAGGTGCTCGATCAGGAACGCCAGCGAGGCGTGCACCTGCCGGGCGTCGACCAGGTGATAGTCGTCGAGGACGAGCACTATTTCGTTCTCGCCAGACTGGGCGGCCAGCTCGTTGATCAGAGCCGTCACCAGCCCCTCAAACGAGGACGTCGGCGGGCCGAGCAGCGGCGAAACCCGCTCGCCGATCCCCGGCCGCGCCCGGTCCAGCGCGGCAACCACATGCCGCCAGAA
The DNA here is from genome assembly GCA_049676235.1 of Streptosporangiaceae bacterium. Classification (GTDB taxonomy): domain Bacteria; phylum Actinomycetota; class Actinomycetes; order Streptosporangiales; family Streptosporangiaceae; genus Palsa-504. Next base: position 1,758 of record JBAUAY010000117.1, on the reverse strand, counting down.
CCGCACCGGGTCGTTGTCGCCGACGTCCAGCGACAGCCATGCCACTGGCCGGCCGGCTGTGCGGAGCCAGTCGGCCAGCAGTGCCGTCTTGCCGAACCCAGCCGGGGCGCACACCAAGAGCAGACCCCCGCTGAGTGCCTCTGTCAGCCGCGGCCGCGCCACGAAACCCGGCCGCCGGCCGGGCAAGTGCAGCTTGGTGGCCAGCAGGACATGCTGTTCGGACGCGGCAACCCCGGCCGGGGCCGCCGCAGGCGGCTCAGCCATCGGCGACCTACCACTCAGCGCATCCAGCGGTGACCAGCACCGCTGCTAGGTGCGGCCAGTCTAGCCGCCGGCCTGAAGGCCGCGCCGCGGCCGTCCCCGCGCCCCCGGGCGGCACCATCGTGCCCGCCGCCTCGCTCGAAGATTCCACCCGCATGCCACCATCGGGTGACGCCCACCGCCGAAGGGGTTCGTAGCGTACGGGTGAACCAGGCATGCGTCGGCAGGAGGGATAGCAGTGGCCCTTCTCAGGCTCGGCCACTTCGTGACCGGCCCGGCTGGCACCGGGAGATACTCACCAGTCACGCCGCCCTGCCGCCGCGGTCAAGGATGCCTTTCCCGGGCTCATCGACATGCAGGTGGCGACGAGCGGCGACCTCACCTGGACCGATGTGTGGCGCTGGAAACTCAATCGCCAGCGGCGCGCAGGCGGCGTTGGCGGCACGCCCCGCGGTCAGGAGGCCGGGGCCGCATTCTCACGCGCCAAAGGCATCACAATCGAATATACGGAGGTCGTCGATGCGTGATCGCACACGACGCGTTCCCGGCAAGGACGCGGCAGAATCTTGCGGCGGGCACGGCCCGCGCGGCCGGGCCCGGCCTGCCCCACCGCCTCCGCAGCCGCGGCGCGGAATCGGCCAGTCGGTGACAGCCAGGCGCGAGGGCGAACAGCCGTGAACGGCTCGAAGTGGCCCGTCCGCTACGAGATCCGCGTCGACAGCGTCCTCGACGACCAGTGGGCGGACTGGTTCGGCGGCCTCCAGCTCAGCAGCGACGGCACCCAGACGGTCATCATTGGCCTGCTTCCGGACCAGCCCGCACTGCACGGGCTGCTGACCAAGATCCGTGACCTCGGGCTGTCCCTGATCTCGGTGCGCCGGCTGGACGCCGGCGATGCCGGATACCAGGCGCAGCAATGACACGCGATCCCGATCCGGGACCGACCGTCCCGGCCAGGCCATTCGACGGTCTGACCCCTGGCCGGGCGGGTCCCGGATAGGCGCGCAGATCACCGCAAGATTCCACCCCGCACGTCACATTCGGGTTACGCCCAGCCCCCGCGTCCGCTCCTACGGTGCTTGGTGAAGGAAACACACAACCGGCAGGACAGGCAGGAATGGCTGCCCTCAGGCCCGCCCGCTGCACGACTAGCCCGGCCGGCACCTGCAATCTTGGATCGTCTGCACGGTCCAGTCCGCCTGTGGTCAGGCGGACGCCGTGCCCGCGTCCCTGATGTTCATGACCGTGCAGTTCCATCCCAGGACTGGCGGCCCGATCCGGGAGACAGGACCGTCGGCGACATGATCCCCATGGGCCGGCGGAATGGCGTGCAAAGTGTGAGGCAAGGCGCTGATGGAGCTTTGGGACCTGGCGGGTGCGAGTTCCGGCGGGTGCAGGGGAGCCGTGTGGGTGCAGGTGGCATGGGTCGTTTGGCGGAAAATCTCTTGAATATGCTTGGCGGGCCGGGAGACGCTTGATGGCATGACCGTGCATCTG
>JBAUAY010000116.1:0-3997 GCA_049676235.1 Streptosporangiaceae bacterium | reverse complement strand
GCCTGGCGCTGCGCGGGCCCCGCGTCGGCTGCCCCGGGTTCCGGGCCGAGGCCCACGGCGACGACGACCGGAGTCGCGAGCCGGCCCGCCGTCGGGATCTTGGTGATCTCCTCGGCCTTGCCCGTCGCGCCGAGCGCGGTGAGCGCGGCCATCAGGTCGATTTCATCCGTGCTGAGCGTGAGAACGGGGCCGTCGGGACCCTGGAACACGCCGGTGATGAGAGCATCCGCGTCGGTTGCCGTCGGCGCTGACTGGCTGGTAAGCAGTGTGACCGTCATCCTGCTGATCGTAGGGCATCGGCCAGTGTTCCAAGCGGCGCCCGGGCACGAAGCAGGTCCGTTCGACCCGAGGGGTTGGTGGTCCTTACTGGTCCGCGGGGAACAGGTGACAGTCGGCCGTGACCCGGCCGGACAGGTGGTAACCGCCGGAGCTGCCCGCGCACAGCTTGACCCCGGTCGGGGCGGTCAGGAAGTTGGCGTGGGAGTGAATCACTAGTCACAAAATGGTCATAACCTTGGTTAGTGCTATAAGCTAACGGCTGTTGCATCCAGCAGGACACGGGGGAGGAGCCGGCGGTGCGGGCGGTGCGGGGCCGACGGTCAGCGGCTCTCCGCTTCCTCGGCGTACACCCGGGCCGCATAGGCTTCGAGCGAAAGTTCGCACTCGTCGATCGCCTTCTCGACCGCCTGCCTGCCGTCCGCGTCGAACGCGTCGCGCTCTCGCACCTTGGCGAACCAGTTGCGCAGCTTGATCAGGTCGACCTCGTTCTCCTCGAGTTCGGCGTAAGTGAAGTGGTTCTCCGTGTACTCCTTCTTCACCTGCTGAAGGAAGTCTTCGCAGCGGTCGACGATCTCCTCGTACTCGTCGTTCCTAGCCGCCTGGAAGGCCTTATGCACATCGGCCTCGCCCGCCAGCACCGAGCACGACAGCAGCACGGCCGTCCCGGACATGTCGATGATCTCTCTCCTGAGCTTGCGCAGCGCGCGCTCGGTGGCCGCGCTGGCCGGCAGCGCGGCGGCCGAGTTCTGCAGGTAGATGGCGCCCAGGCTCTTGATCCGCCGCCATACGGTGGAGCGCAGCCTGGTTGGCTCGGGCGGCACCCGGTAGATGAGTACCAGCCAGCCCGCGCCGCCGTCCTGGTCAGCCGGTTTCCCGGCAGTTCTCTCGGTCACCCGATCATTGTCCCTGACCTCGCGAAGGCCCCGCACCGAGCCGCGGCCCCGCGCCTAGTGGAGGCCCTGTGACCGCGCTTCCCCTCATCCTGACTGTCTTCGTCGCCTGCGCCGTGGAGGCGATCGAAGCGCTGACGATCGTCCTCGCCGCCGGCCTGACCCGCGAGTGGCGGTCCACCTTCCAGGGCATGGCGGTGGCCCTGGTCGTGCTGGCCGCGACCGTGGCGGTGCTCGGGCCGACGATCACGCTGCTGCCGCTGACGGCGCTCCGGCTGGTGGTCGGCGCCCTGCTGGCGATCTTCGGGCTGCAGTGGCTGCGCAAGGCCATCCTGCGCGCCACCGGCTACAAGTCCTTGCACGACGAGGCGAGTGCCTACCTGCGCGAGGTGGCGGCCGCGAAGGCCGCGGCGGTCTCGTCCCGCCGCGGCGTCAGCGACTGGTACGCCTTCACGCTGTCGTTCAAGGGGGTGCTCCTCGAGGGCCTGGAGGTGGTCTTCATCGTGATCACGTTCGGCGGCAACCAGCGCAATATGGGCGCCGCAGTGATCGGCGCGGCCGCGGCCGTGCTGGTGGTCGCCGTGACGGGCGTCGCGGTGCGGGCGCCGTTGGCCCGGGTGCCTGAGAACGCGATGAAGTTCGTCGTGGGCATCATGCTCACCTCGTTCGGCACGTTCTGGGGCGCCGAGGGTGCCGGGGTCTCCTGGCCGGGCCATGACGCGGCGCTGCTCGTGCTGGTGCCGGTCGTCGCGCTGGTGTCGCTCGGCTACACGGTCCTGCTCCGCCAGCGCCCGCGGCCCGGCCTGGCCGCACCGGTCGCGCCTTCCTCCGAGGAGGTGGCCTCATGAGGCGGCTCAAGTCGATCGGCGCTTTCTGGTACGACTTCGTGGTGGGCGACGACTGGCGCGTCGCGGCCGTCGTGGTGTTTGCCCTCGCGCTGACCGCGCTGTTCGTGCACGCGGCCGGGGTCAACGCCTGGTGGCTGCTGCCCGTGTGCGTCTTCGCCGGCCTAGGCTGGTCACTGCGCCGCGCCACCGCCGGGAGGAGGTCCTAGCGCGCCGTGCTTATCCGGGGCGCTTGACCAGGCCGTGGTCGAAGGCGAAGACCACGGCCGCGGCCCGGTCGCGCAGCCGCAGCTTGGTGAATAGATGGTTGATGTGCGTCTTGACCGTGCCCTCGCTGACGAAAAGCTCGGCGGCGATCTCGCCGTTGGTCTTGCCCCGGCCGATGAGCGTGAGCACCTCGAGTTCGCGGCTGGTCAGCGTATCCAGGTCCTTGTCCCGGTCGGCCTGGCCGGCAGCCGGCGCGGCCCGGTAGATGGCCAGCACCCGGGCGGTGACGGCCGGGTCGAGCCAAGCGCCGCCCTGGGCTACCGCCCGCACCGCCCGCTGCAGGTCTTCAGCGGGCACGCCCTTGAGGACGAAGCCGGACGCGCCGGCCCGCAGCATGTCGGCCAGCGCCTGGTCGTCATCGAACGTGGTCAGCGCGAGCACGGGCGGGCTGCCCTCGCGGCGTTTCAGCTGGAGCGTGGCCTGCACGCCGTCGACGAAGGGCATCCGGACGTCCATCAGGACCACGTCGGGCGCTACTGCGTCGACCGCGGCCATGACTTCGCCGCCGTCCGCGCACTCACCCACGACATCAAAGCCGAACGCAGCGCGCAGGATCCCGCGAAGCCCGGTCCTGACCAGTTCCTGGTCGTCGACGAGCAGCACGCGGATCGCTGTCCCGGTCATGGTGCCGCCCGGTGGCCGGCGCCGAGGGGGAGCGTGGCGCGCACCAGCCAGCCTCGGCCGCCTGGGCCAGCCTCGCAGCTGCCGCCCAGCGACTCGGCGCGCTCCCGCATGCTGACCACGCCCAGCCCGGTCCCGGTGCCCGGTCCAGCGTGGCTGTCGGCCGTCGGCGTCCGCGCGGTCAGCGTCAGTGCGGTCAGCGTCACCGAGCCGGCGCCGACGGCCAGCCGGATCTCGGTCGGTGATCCGGGCGCGTGCCTGACCGCGTTCGTCAGCGCTTCCTGCACGATGCGGTATACGGCCAGGCCGGTGGTGGCGGGCAGCCCGCTGATATCGCCCTCCACGGCAAGGGCGACGTCGGCTCCTGCGGACTGGAACTGCTCCACCAGCGCGGGCACAGCGCCGGCTCCCGGTAGTGGCGCGGTACCCGCCCGGCCTCCCACACTGCCGGGCCCGCCGCCTTCCGCTACGGCGTCCCGCCGGAGCATCCCGACCGTGGTCCGCACCTCGGCCAGGCACTCGCGGCCGAGGCGTTCGGCCTCGGCCAGGGCGCGTGCGGCGTCGGCCGGGTCGTGCTCCACGGCCAGCCGCGCGCTCTGGACATGCAGCAGGGACACCGTCAGGGTGTGCCCGATGACATCGTGTAGTTCCCGGGCGATGCGGTTCCGCTCCTGCATCCTGGCTTGCTCCGCCAGCTCGGCTTGGGCCCGGCGAAGCTGCCCGAGCAGGTCTCTGTCGTGCCTGACCAGCAAGCTGAACGCGGTCGTCAGGGTGACACCGGCCAGCCAGGCACCCCAGCCCGGATCCGGCCGGACCCATAGCCATTCGGCTGCGAACAGGACCATCGCCGCGGCCCAGTAGGCCAGGCCCTCGCGCCGGCTGCCGGTGAGCACGCACCAGCCCGCGATCAGGCACACCGCGAACCAGCCGATGTTGTTCGACCGGCCGTCGGCCAGGACCACGATGCCGGCCGTCGCGACCGCGGCGTACAGCAGCTGCGGCCGCCCGAGTTCTGAGTCCGCGGCGCGCTGCAGGGCCGGCCTTGCGCCGTGACCCCGCGCAGCGCACGCGGCGGGAAGCGAGGACTTCCGTGGA
>JBAUAY010000115.1:0-3103 GCA_049676235.1 Streptosporangiaceae bacterium | reverse complement strand
CCCGTACAGCTTGCGGTCGGCCGCCCCCGCGGCGCGTAGCGTCTGCCCGAGTGCGGCCGCGAAGTCGCGCAGGACGCCGATTTCGGTGCGGCCAGGTGGCGAGTCCCAGCCTGGTTCGCTGATCTCTTCTCGACCGGAGGATCCGGGCTGGTCCCGTCCGGTTTCCTCATTTTCCCCGAACGATCCGGGCTTTCCCGCCCCGACAAGCTCTCCCGCGTCCTCGGCGGGAGCGGCTTCGGAGGCCGCGTGCTCCGCCTCGCGGACCACGGCCTCGATCTGATCGGGCCGGACGCCGGCCCGGGACACGACGCCGGCCGCGGCGCCGTCACCGCGCCGGTCGATGGCGATGACGGTGAGCTGGCGGGAGCGTGACACGCCGTTGGTGGTGAGCGTGTTGCCGGCCCAGCGCAGGTTGGCGGCGGAGGTCTCCTCGGCGATCACGACGCAGTCGTCGGACCGCGCCGCGGCCAGGGCACGCTCGACGGTTTCCGCGGGGGAGATCCCGGTCATGATGCCCCCTCCGCCGCGGTGTTGAGTATTCGGATGCCGCGCATCAGGGCCGCCGGGCAGCCGTGGCTGACCGGGGCGACCTGACCGGGCTGGCCCTTGCCACAGTTGAACGCGCCGCCGAGCACGTAGGTCTGCGGGCCGCCGACGGCCTCCATCGCGCCCCAGAAGTCGGTCGTGGTGGCCTGGTAGGCCACGTCGCGCAGTTGCCCGGCCAGCCGTCCGTCCTCGATCTTGAAGAACCGCTGGCCGGTGAACTGGAAGTTGTACCGCTGCATGTCAATCGACCAGCTCTTGTCGCCCAGGACGTAGATCCCGCGCTCCACCCCGGCGATGAGGTCCGCGGTGGAGGGGCCGCCGGGCGCCGGCTGCAGTGACACGTTCGCCATCCGCTGCAGCGGCATGTGGCCAGGCCCGTCGGAGAACGCGCACCCGTTCGACCGCCCGAAGCCCTCGAGCAGCGCCATCCGCCGGTCGAGCTGGTAGCCGGCCAGGATGCCGCCGCTGATCAGGTCCCAGGACTGCGCGGCCACGCCCTCATCGTCGTAGCCGATGGTGGCCAGGCCGTGCTCGGCGGTGCGGTCGCCCGTGACGTGCATGACGCCGGACCCGTACTGCAGGCGGCCGAGCTTGTCCAGGGTGGCGAACGACGTGCCGGCGTAGGCGGCCTCGTAGCCCAGCGCCCGGTCGAGCTCGGTGGCGTGCCCGATCGACTCGTGGATGGTGAGCCAGAGGTTGGACGGGTCGATGACGAGGTCGTAGTGGCCTGGCTCGACCGAGGGGGCCGCCATCTTGGCCGCGAGCAGGTCGGGCAGTTCGGCCAGCTCGGCGGCGAAGTCCCAGCCCCGGCCGGCGAGGAACTCATAACCCCGGCCGGCTGGCGGGGCCAGCGTCCGCATGGTGTCGAACCGGCCGTCGTCGGAAATCGCGACGGCGGTGACCTGCGGGTGCAACCGAACCCGCTGCTGGGTGGCCGTGGTCGCGCCGTCGGAGTAGAACTTGCACTCCCTGACCTGATGCAGCGAGGCATCTACGTGGCTGACGGCGGGCTGCGCGAGCAGTTCGTGGCTCCACTGCGCCAGCAGCGCGACCTTGTCCGCGACGCTGATCGTGAACGGGTCGACGTCGTACGCCGACACCCAGCTCACCTCGCCGTAGCCGGGTTCGGGGGCCAGCTCGATCGGCTCAGTGTTCATCGCGGCGGCCACCTGGGCGACCTCGACGGCCTGTCGCGCCGCCTGCGCCGCAGCGTCCGCGGTGAGGTCGACGGCCGAGGCGAAACCCCACGTCCCGTCCATGATCACCCGGACGGCGAGCCCGGTGTCGTCGGCGTCGAACAGCGTCTGCGGGTTCCCGTCGGACAGGCCGATCTGCTGGCCCTTGATGCGTTCGGCGCGGAAGTCGGCGTGCTGGGCGCCGAGGCTTCTGGCCTGCGCGAGCGCCGCATCCGCCAGCTCCCGCAACGGCAGGGCGGTGAATTCCGGGTCGATCCTGGACTGAAGATCATTCACGCGGCGTGAGTCTATCCCACCGGCCCCAAGCTGCTGGGGTACAGTGCTAGCGGCGCTAGCCGGGGGGAAGACCTGCTAGCCGGGGGAACGACCCTGCTAGCCGGGGGGCGACCCCCCAAGACCCCCCCGCTCCTGGGGGACCCATCCCCCAGACCCCCTTGGGGGGGACAAGTCCCCCCGAACCGCTGGGGGACCCACTACCCGGATCCTTGGAAGAGAGGCGAGCATGGGGCGCTCTGTGCTTGTAACGGGCGGGAACCGCGGTATCGGGCTGGCCATCGCCCGGCGGTTCGCAGCCGACGGCGACAGCGTTACCGTTACCTCTCGTTCGGGCGACCCGGTGGACGGGCTGGCGGTGGTCCGCTGTGACGTGCGCGACGTGGTCTCCGTCGGCGCCGCCTTCACGGCGGTGGAAGCGGACCAGGGGCCCGTGGAGGTGCTGGTCGCCAACGCGGGCGTGACCCGCGACACGCTGCTCGCGCTGATGAGCGAGGACGACTTCGCCGAGGTGCTCGACACGAACCTGGTCGGCGCGTACCGGGTGGCCAAGCGGGCGGTACGCGGCATGATGAAGATGCGCCGCGGACGCCTCATCTTCATCTCCTCCGTCGTCGGCATGTACGGCTCGGCCGGCCAGGCCAATTACGCCTCCTCCAAGGCCGGGCTGGTGGGCCTGGCCAGGTCGCTGGCACGTGAGCTCGGGTCGCGCGGCATCACCTCCAACGTCGTCGCGCCCGGGTTCGTGGACAGCGATATGACGGCGAACCTGTCGGAGGAGAGAAAGGCCGGGATCAAGGCCGCCGTCCCGCTCGGCCGGTACGCCGTCGCGGCTGAGGTGGCTGCGGCGGTCGCGTTCCTGGCCGGCCCGGACGCCGACTACATAACCGGCGCGGTCATCCCGGTCGACGGCGGCCTCGGAATGGGCCACTGAGCGGTAGTTGTGGGGAACCCACAAGCCGTGACGCGCAAGCTTCGCGCGGTGGGCCATTTAGTTAACGCAGGTCTACCGGGCATGGTGTGAGTTGTGCTGGATATCACGGGAGTGAGGCTGTGATGGGAATCCTGGCGGGCAAGCGGATCCTGGT
>JBAUAY010000114.1:0-8581 GCA_049676235.1 Streptosporangiaceae bacterium | reverse complement strand
CTCCCGGGCCGTTGGTCCCACCGCCGTCCCGTCCGGTCCCCCGGTCTCGCCGGAGGCCCTGACCCCGCCGGACCTTCCCGCGCCGCCAGACGCGCCGGCCAATCCGGCGGAACCCGCTGCGGAGACGCCGGCCTACTCCTTTACTTACCTCCCCAACCCGGACGATCAGGGACCGTCTCGCCGGCCGGGCCGGCGGCAGTTCCTGGTCGCCAGCGGGATAGCCGCGGCCGCCGCGGCAACCGGGACGCTCGCCGGGCGCGAGCTGATCACGCGGCGTAACGTCAGCCAGGCGCGGGCCGCCATAAGGTTCCCCCGGCCGGCAGTTCCCGCGCCGCCGCTTCCGGCCGGGAGCAACCTGAACATCCCGGGGCTCAGCTCGTTCATCACCCCGGACGACAGCTTCTACCGCGTCGACACCGCCCTGCTCCTGCCCCAGGTGGATCCGGCGACCTGGCAGCTGCGGATCCACGGGATGGTGCAGCGCGAGGTCACCATCACCTTCGCCGAGCTGCTGAAGCGCCCGCTCATCGAGGACTACGTGACGCTCACCTGCGTGTCCGACCCGGTAAGCGGCCCCTATGTGGGCAACGCCAAATGGCTGGGCGCGAGCCTGGCCGCCCTGATCAGGCAGGCCCGCCCCCAGGCAGGCGCCGACCAGCTGCTGTGCACCTCGGTCGACGGGTTCACCTCGGGCACCCCGCTGCAGGTGGTGCTCGACGGCCGGGACGCCCTGCTCGCCGTCGCGATGAACGGCACGGCGCTGCCCGTCGAGCACGGTTTCCCGGCGCGGATGGTGGTGCCCGGGCTGTACGGCTATGTGTCCGCCACCAAGTGGGTGACCGACATCGAGGTCACTACGTTCGCGGCGGCTTCGGCCTACTGGGTGCAGCGTGGCTGGTCGCAGCAGGCGCCGATCAAGACCGAGTCCCGGATCGACGTGCCCGCAGCCGGCGCGTCGCCCGCCCCCGGGCGGACGCCGGTGGCCGGGGTCGCCTGGGCACAGCACAAAGGCATCGCCGCCGTCGAGGTCAGGGTCGACCGCGGTCCGTGGCACCAGGCGCGGCTGGCCGCGGTGCCTGACATCGACACCTGGCGGCAGTGGGTCTGGGAGTGGCCCGCGACACCAGGCAACCACCTGCTCGAAGCCCGCGCGACCGACCAGACCGGCTACACCCAGACCCCGGTCCAGGCCCCGCCGCCGCCCAACGGCGCGTCCGGCTACCCCTCCGCCGCCGTTACCGTCAGTAGCTCCTAGGGTCTCTTAGGCAGTCGCACAGAACGGAGGTGAGATGAGCGCCGACGCTGAGTTCGCCGGGCTAGCGCGAGAGTACCTGGACGACCGGGCCGAACGGCATCCGGACATCGCCACCGGCCTCGGCGATCACCGGTTCGATGCGCGCCTGGCGGATCCGTCGGCGCAGGCATTGCAGGGTGAACGGCGGGCACTCGACGGCTGGGCCGCGCGGTTCGCCGCCGTCGATCAGGACGCCTTGTCGGCCGAGCACCGGGTGGACGCCGCGATGATGGCGGATAGCGTGGCGCGGCGGGTGTTCGAGATCGACGAGCTGCGCGAGCACACCTGGAATCCGCTGCAAGCCAACCCGGGCAGAGCCATCTACCAGCTGCTAGCCAGGGACTTCGCGCCGCTGTCCGACCGGCTGGCTTCGGTCGCCGCCAGGCTGGCCGCCATCCCAGCCGTGCTGGCCGAGGCCCGCCGGCAGCTCGGGCGCATGCCCAGGGTCCACGTCGAGACCGCGATCGGGCAGTTCGACGGCACGATCACGCTGGTCAGCAACGGGATTGACGTCGCACTCGAGGCCGCGCCGCTCTGCGCCGCCCAGCTCGCCCAGGTGCGCCCTGCCGCCCTCGAAGCACTGACCGAGCACCGCTCCTGGCTATCCGCGCAGCTCGCCGGTCCGGATGGCTTCGCCGATCCGAGGATCGGCCCGGAACTGTTTGCCCGCAAGCTGTCGCTCACCTTGAGCGCAGCTGCCGACGCGGACGCGATCCTGGCCCGGGCCGAGGCTGACCTGGACCGGGCGAGCGAGGAGATCGCTGAATTGGCCGCCGAGATGGCCGGCCGGGCCAAGCCCGGCCCCGAGGTGGTCCAGCAGGTGCTCGACCGGCTGGCCGCGGACGTGCCGGACAACACGACCATCCTGGAGTTCTGCCGCGACGCCCTCGCCGCGCAGACCGCCTTCGTAACCGACCACCGCCTGCTCTCGGTCTACGACGATCCGGTCGAGCTGATCGTGATGCCGGAAATCGACCGCGGGGTCGCGGTGGCCTACTGCGATTCCCCCGGGCCGCTCGAGCCGTCGCCGCTGTCGACGTTCATCGCGGTGTCACCGACGCCGACAGACTGGCCGGCCGGGCGGGTCGCCTCGTTCTACCGGGAGTACAACCGGCACATGGTGCACAACCTGATGGTGCATGAGGCCATGCCCGGCCACTACCTGCAGTTGCAGCACTCGCGCCGGTTCACCGGCTCGGACACCGCGATCCGGGCGGCGCTGCGGTCGGGCTCGTTCACCGAGGGCTGGGCGGTTTATACCGAACGGGTGATGGCCGAGCAGCGGTATCCGGGCGAGGGCGATCCCCGCGCGGTCCGGATGCAGCAGCTCAAGATGCAGCTGCGCACGATCATCAACGCCATCCTCGACGCCCGGATCCACGGGCACGGGATGACCGAGGCGGAAGCCATGGCGCTGATGACGGGCCGCGGCTATCAGGAGGAAGGTGAGGCGGCGGGCAAGTGGCGGCGGGCCCAGCTCACTTCGGCCCAGCTGTCCACCTACTACGTCGGGTACTGCGAGATCTCCGACCTGGCGGGCGACCTGCGGGCGGCCGACCCCGGCCTGACCGACCAGCAGGTCCACGACCAGATGCTGGCGCACGGCTCGCCCCCCGTCCGGCTGCTGCGCACGCTGATCGCGTCGTGAACCTGCGGGTCGGCTTGGCGGCCCGCAGGTTCACTCGCTTCAGCGGGCTTACGGCCCGTTCCGGGCTACCACGGTCTTACGGTCCGATGGGATTCCCGTCGTGGCCGGGGCCGCGGTAGAACGCCAGAAGAACATTCTTTCGGCCAGTGACCAGGCCAGCGACGTGAGCAGGTAGATCCCCGCCGCGAGCGGCACGAACGCGGCGATGACCACGGTCAGGTACGGCAGCACCCTGACCAGCAACCCGGAGCCGCCTGTTGCCGCAGGAACGGCCTGAGCGCCGCTGGCCTGGGCCGTCATCAGGCGGCCCAGCCGGGCGGACAGCCAGCACAAGCCGGCCAGCAGCGCGAACACGCCGAGGAAGACCGCGCCCTGCAGGCTCGCCGGGCCGGCGCCGCTGAGCCAGTGCATGCCCAGCGGCACGCCGAACAAGTCGTGGGAGAGCAGCGTGTTCGGCTTTCCGCCGACCTGCGGCGACCGGAACAGCACGTACATGACCGATAGGAACGGCCACTGCAGCAGCAGCGGCGTGATCCCCGCGAACAGGCTGGTGCCCGCCCGCTTGTACAGCGCGGACATCTCGCGCTGCAGCCGCTCCGGCTGCTTGGCGTACCGCTGCCGCAGTGCCTGCAACTGCGGGGCTAGCCGGGCCTGGACGGCCTGCCCGCGCAGGGCACGCAGGCTGAGCGGCATGAGAAGAACCCGGACCGCCATCGTGAACGCGATGATCGCGGCCACGGCGGCCAGGCCGCCGAGAACGGGCGTGAGGACACTGGTGAACCCGGAGACAAGATGGTACGCGGCGTCCACCGGGACGCCAAGGAAACTGAACATGAGACAACGGCCTTCCAGCTAAGACGGGATGAGGGCTGGAGGCGGCCGCGAAGCCCGCAGGTCAGCGGGAGGTCCGCGCGGGTCAGCGAGAGATGGCGGCCGCCTGGGCCGCCGATGGTGCTCTGGGTCTCGACCGTCCTGCCGCGTCGGGATCGCGCTGGCGCAAGAACGCCGCGCGCCAGGACTTCTCCCGCAGCGCCGAGGTACGGCTGATCATCGGCAGGGCGGCGGTCGCGCGGGAAACGCTGGCCACCGAGGTGAGCAGCGCCAGCACCGCCGCGAACACGGCCCCGGCCAGGACGGCCCCGGCCAGTGCGGTCAGGCCGGACGGGCTCACCGCGAGCTGCGTGAAGTCGCGCAGCAGCCCGGCCAGCATGGCCAGCAGGCCGCCGAGCACCGTCATCGCCATCCGTCCCGTCCTGAGCCCGTAAAAGGGCACCGACTACCAGGGTACGACCGCCGGCACCATCCCGGCGACGGCGGTCAGGCGAGTTCGCCGACCGCGGCCAGCAGGCGGTCGACGTCGTCGTCGTCGTTGTAGTGCACCAGGCCGGCCCGGACGGCGCCGCCGGAGTCCCGCAGCCCGAGCGCTCCGGCCAGTTCCCACGCGTAGTTGTCGCCGTTCCAGACGTTGACCCGGCGCACGGCCAGGTGTTCGGCGACCTGCCGGGGCGAGTGCCCGGTCACGGTGAAGAACGCCGTCGGCGCGCGCCGGGCCGCCCGGCCGTACGACGTCACGTGCTCCATCGCGTCCAGACCGCCGAGCAGGCGAGCGAACAGCAGCGTCTCGTACTCCTCGACGGCGGCCATCGAGGCCAGCACCCGCTGCCGCCTGCTGCCGGCGGCGATTCCCGGGTTATCTGGGGAATTTGGGTCGGGGCCGAGGGAGGCGAGATGCTCCACCGCCGCGGTGACCCCGGCCAGGTCGGCGAAGGCCGCGGTGCCGCGCTCAAACCGGCCGGGCACGCCCGGCGGGGCGGGCGCGAGCTTATCCGGGTCCAGGGTCTCGAGCAGGGCCGGTCGGCCGACCACGGCGCCGATGTGCGGCCCGGACCACTTATAGGCGCTGGTGGCGTAGAAGTCGGCACCGAGCGCCCCGACGTCGACCGGCACGTGCGGGGTGGCGTGCACGCCGTCGACGTAGACCAGCGCGCCGACCGCGTGCGCATCCGCGGCGATGGCCGCCACGTCCGGCCTCGTGCCGACGACGTTGCTGGCCGCGGTGACCGCGACCAGCCGGGTGCGCTCGGACAGCAGGTCGCCGTACTGGGCGGGCGGCAGCTCAGTAGTCGATGTGTCGACTTCGGCCCAGCGCACCGTGGCACCGCGGCGCGCGGCGGCCTGCACCCAGGGCCTGACGTTCGCGTCGTGGTCGAGCCGCGACACGACCACCTCGTCGCCCGGCCCCCAGCGCCGGGACAGCGTCTCGGCGAGCCGGTAGGTAAGGGTGGTCATGTTCGGGCCGAGGATGACCCCGTCCGGGCTGGCGCCGGTCAGGTCGGCCAGGGCCTGGCGGCATTCGGCCACGATGGAGCCGGCGCGCCCGCTGGCGGGGAAGGTGCCCCCGACGTTGCCGATCCCGGACCGGTAGGCGTCCGCGATCGCCTCGATGACCGCCGTGGGGACCTGCGTGCCCGCGGCACCGTCCAGGTATGCGTAGCCGTCGCTCAATGCCGGGTAGGCCGCCCGGACGCGCTTTACGTCAAAGGTCACGAATCCAAGACTTTACTCCGGTGCCGCGCGGCCGTCCCCCGGCAACCGGTTCGCGAAGCCTCCGGGTGAGCCGGCGTGCCAGAGTTGACGACCGCCGACAAGGCGTACGCCTGAAGAAAATCAGGTGACAACTTCCCCGCCGTCCGGTTAACCTCGCGGCTAATGCCCTCTGTTACCCCTTTGCTGGTCTCGCACGCCTCCGCCAGGGTACGGCCAGTCGGGGCGCTGTGGCGGCTTCGCGGCTACCTGAAGCCGTTCCGCACGCAGATGATCGTGATGTTCGGCGCCGCGCTGGGCGCGGTCGCCGCCGAGATTGCCATCCCGCTCCTGACGAGGTCCGTGATCGACGGCGCGATCGCGCGCGGCGACAAGCAGCTGCTGATCCCGCTGGCCCTGGCGGCGGTCGCCCTCGGCGCGGCCGTGGGCCTGCTGAACATGATCCGCCGCTGGATCCAGGCCGGCGCGGTCGCGGACATCGAGAAGTCGATCAGGGACGACATGTACGCCCACCTGCAGCAGCTGCACGCGTCCTTTCACGACAACTGGCAGTCAGGCCAGCTGCTCTCGAGGGCGACGACCGACCTGTCATCGATCCGCAGGTTCGCGGGATTCGGCCTGATCTTCCTGGTCACGAACCTGATGACGTTTGTCGCGGTGGTCGCGCTGCTGATCAATCTCAACTGGTGGCTGGGCCTGATCACGGGCGTGGTGTTCGCGCCCGTACTGCCGGTGTGCTTCCGGTTCGAGAAGCGCTACCGGGTGCTCTCCCGCCGGGTCCAGGACCAGCAGGGCGACCTGGCCACGGTGATCGAGGAGGCGGCCACCGGCATCCGGGTGCTGAAGGCGCTGGGCCGGGGACGGCAGGCCGCGGCCAGGCACGACGCCCAGGCTGCGGAGGTATGCCGGACCCAGGTCGCCAAGGCTGGCCTGCTCGGATCCTTCTGGGCGCTGCTCGACCTGATCCCGAACGCCGTCATCGGCCTCATCATCGTCCTCGGCGCGATCGCGGTCAGCACCCACTCGCTGACCCTCGGCGGCCTGGTGGCCTTCATCACGCTCGCGCTAGAGCTGGTCTGGCCGGTCGAGGCCATGGGCTACATCATCGCCTCTGGCCAGGAGGCGGCCACCGCGGCTCAGCGCGTGCTGGAAATCTTTGACACCAAGCCGGAGATCACCGGCCAAGACCAGAGCAATGACTCCGAACGGGCCGTGGTGCTTCCGGTCCAGCGAAGCGGGAGCCGACGCGGGGATAGGCGCCCGAGGGGGCATCTCGTGTTCGACCACGTGGCCTTCAGCTACCCGGGGGCAGCGGAGCCCGTGCTCCGCGACATCGTGCTCGACCTGCCCCCGGGCCAGACGGTGGTGCTTACCGGCGCGACCGGCTCGGGCAAGTCGACCTTGCTGCAGCTCGTCCCGCGGCTGGCCGACGCGACCTCCGGATCGGTGCGGCTGGACGGCACGGATGTCCGCGACCTTCCGCTCGAGCGGCTGCGCGCCGTAGTCGGCTGTGCCTTTGAGGACGCGACGCTGTTCTCCGCCAGCGTCAGGGAGAACGTGATGTTCGGTGCGCCGGACGCCGATGCCGACGCGGTGGAGGCCGCGCTGACGGCGGCCCAGGCCCGGTTTGCCTACGACCTGCCGTGGGGCCTGGACACCCGGATCGGCGAGCAGGGCATGGCCCTTTCCGGCGGCCAGCGGCAGCGGATCGCGCTGGCCCGGGCCATCCTGGCCCGGCCGGACGTGCTGATCCTCGACGACCCGCTGTCCGCGCTCGACGTGCACACCGAAGAGCGGGTGACCAGGGCGCTGCACGAGATCCTGGCCGGCTCGACGGCCCTGGTGGTGGCCCACCGGCCGTCCACGGTGGCACTGGCCGACACGGTGGCGCTGCTGTCCGGCGGGGTGATCGCGGCCCGCGGCAGTCACCGGCAGCTGCTGGCGTCGAACCCGGAGTACGCGGCGCTCATGGACGTGGAAGATCTGGAGGCCAGCGCGTGAGCACGGACGCCTGGCGGGGAGTCGCCGCCGAGAAGGCCGACGAGGTCAGCGCCGGGCTGGCTGCGCTGCTGCGCGAGCGGAGCAGGCGGCTCCTCGGCGACCTCCTGCGCCCGTACCGGCGCGCGGTCATCGCCACCATCTCGCTGATCGTGGTGGCGAGCCTGGCCGCGCTGGCCGGGCCGTGGCTGGTCGGCGTCGCCATCGACACCGGCCTGCCGCCGTTGCTGCACGCCCATGACGCGGCGCCGTTGCTCGGCATCGCGGCCGCGTTCTTCGTCGCGGTTGGGGCGCAGGCGGTCACCACCCGCATGTTCGTCACCATGACCGGGCAGGTTGGCCAGAAGATCGTGCTTGAGCTGCGTCGCCGCCTGTTCGCGCACTTCCTCAGCCTGGAGGTGGCGTTCCACGAGGACTACACCTCCGGGCGCGTCATCTCCAGGCAGACCTCCGACATCGAGGCGATCTCCGACCTGTTCGAGGAAGGGCTCGACTCGCTGATCACGGCCGCCTTGACCCTGCTGCTTGTCGGCACCGGCATGCTCTTGCTCGACTGGCGGCTCGGCCTGGTGGTGCTGGCCGGCTTCATCCCGCTGACCTGCCTGACGGCCTGGTTCCGGCGCGAGTCCGCGGGCGCCTACCGGCGGACCAGGGAAGCCATCGCGCTGGTCATCGTGCATTTCGTGGAGACGTTCGGCGGGATCCGGGCGGTGCAGGCGTTCCGCCGGGAGGAGCGGAACTCCGACATCTTCTCCGGCCTGGGAGAGGACTATGCCGAGGCGAGCACGCACGCCTCCCGGCTCATCGCTATCTACGGTCCGTCCATCTCCCTGGTCGGCAACATCATCACCGGGGTGGTGCTCGGCTACGGCGGGCTGCTCGCGATCGAGGGGAGCCTCAAGGTCGGGGTCCTGACGACCTTCCTGCTCTACCTCCAGCGCTTCTTCGACCCGCTGCAGGACGTGTCGCAGTTCTACAACATCTTCCAGTCGGCGGCCTCGGGCCTGGAGAAGATCTCCGGCGTGCTCGAGCAGGACGCCACGGTGCCCGAGCCGGCCGCCCCCGAGCCGCTGCCGACCCGGGCCAGGGCGCTGGTC
>JBAUAY010000113.1:0-7578 GCA_049676235.1 Streptosporangiaceae bacterium | reverse complement strand
TCCGACGGCGGCGAGGTTTGGCCGCGCCGGGTCGAGTAGATCGCTATACAGAGGATCCTCGCCCCGCCCGGCGGCGCCCTTTCGGCTCTGGCGAAGCGACAAGCTCATCGGAGCCGGCCAGCGCCAGCGTCGTGGTGCGTGGCGTCCCGGGTGACCTTGGCGGGAACACCGCCGGTGAGGTGGTCCGGCAGGCCTCAGACGATGACCGCGATGGCGGGAACGTCCCCGGCCGGCTAGCGACGTACGGCCAGCATGGCGTTGTTCTGGCTGCGCCCGGCCGGCAGGTACGTCCGGGGAGCTTGCGGGCTGAGCTGCCCTGCCCGCTGAAAGCCAGCCACGGCCTCGGCCGTCGCACCCGGACCGGGCTCGCCCGGCGACGCCGGGCACGATCAGCGGTGACTATGCGTTGGAGTTACGTACAGCGTCGTGCATGGCTCCAGCTCACCTGAGTCAGGCGCGCGGCAGATCAAGATCTTCTTCCCGGAGCTCGTTTACCGTTCCGCGGCGGCCGGTGAATGACCGGTGCCACCGCGGCCGCAGCCGGTATCCGCATTCAACGTCATCAGCAGATAGTTTCGTTAGAAGGCTCGTTTGTCATGGGCAGCATGCTGGCGTTCCTCGGCCGTGACATGGCGGTCGACCTCGGTACCGCGAACACCCTGGTGTACGTCCGCAGGCGGGGGATCGCGCTGAATGAACCGTCGGTGGTGGCACTCAATACCGATACCGGCAAGATCGTCGCGGTCGGTGTCCAGGCGAAACGGATGATCGGCCGGACGCCGGGCAACATCGTCGCGATCCGGCCGCTGAAGGACGGTGTCATCGCCGACTTCGACGTCACCGAGCGGATGCTGCGCTACTTCATCCAGAAGGTGCACCGGCGCCGCCACCTGGCCAGGCCGCGGCTGGTGGTGGCCGTGCCCAGCGGGATCACCGGCGTGGAGCGAAGCGCGGTGAAGGAGGCCGGGCACCAGGCGGGTGCCCGCCGCGTTTACATCATCGAGGAGCCGATGGCGGCCGCGATCGGCGCCGGGCTGCCGGTGCACGAGCCGGCCGGCAACATGGTGGTGGACGTGGGCGGCGGGACCACCGAGGTGGCGATGATCTCGCTCGGCGGCATCGTGACCTCTGAGTCCATCCGGGTCGGCGGCGACGAAATGGACCAGGCGATCATCGTCTTCGCCAAGAAGGAGTACTCGCTCATGCTGGGCGAACGGACCGCCGAGGAGATCAAGATGGCGATCGGGTCGGCCTGCCCGTCCCCGGAGGAGCCGCACGCCGAGATCCGCGGCCGTGACCTGGTCAGCGGCCTGCCGAAGACCATCGTGATCTCTGCCGGGGAGGTCCGGCACGCGATCGCCGGACCCGTCAGCACCATCGTGGACGTCGTCAAGACCACGCTCGACAAGTGCCCGCCCGAGCTCGCCGGCGACGTCATGGACCGCGGTATCGCCCTGACCGGCGGTGGTGCCCTGTTGCGCGGCCTCGATGAGCGGCTGCGCGACGAGACAGGGATGCCGATCCAGCTGGCCGGCAATCCGCTGGAATCGGTCGTGCTCGGCGCGGGTAAATGCGTTGAGGACTTCGACGCCCTCCAGCAGGTGCTGGTACCGGACAGGCGCCGGTAGCGGTCGAGCGAGGGGCCTTGCGCACCAGGGCGCGTTCCCCTCGGCTGGCGCCCTCCTGGTAATGGCCGCCCGCACCGCGCCCCCGGCGCCCGACGGCGATCTCCAGCAGATCAGTCACGCTGGACTAGTCCGAAGGCCTGCCCCGGACGATGTCGATCAACAGCATCACGCTGAGTGATGAGGAAGGTCAGGAAGAACGCGCGCCGAACCGCCGTATCTCAAGCCCATTTTTGGGTGTCTTCGCTGTAGCCGCCGCGGGTGTTTGTGTGCATTTTCCTACCTGGTGGACGCATTACCTGAACAGTGTCTCCGCCGCAGGCCCCGTGCAAGTCCCCTTGTCGCTGCTGTTTTTAGAACTAAGTGGCTACAGCGTGAACGCTGTTCAGTTACATGTCAACGCCGCAGACGTCCTGGTCAGGCGCGGCATAGACAGGGACGGCTTCAGATAACCGCCGTTCTGTATTGGAACAATCCCTTCAGGACGGTCCGCTCGAGCCGCGCAGAAATGCGTCTTATGTCGTGTTGGCTTTCTTCTGGCGAATGTGCGTGAAGTTCAGCGGTACAGAACTGTAGCGCCCGGTCATGACATGTATGAGAGCGGTCTGCGGGACCGTTCCGCCGACTCGAGCGGTCCTGGAGCTGATCTCGATCGCTGCGTTGGCGGCGCCTTTGCCTGCCAGTTGACAGGCAGCCTCTGGCCCATCCTCCGTGTTGTCAGACAATAGGCATTCCGCGGTGATGGCTGCGGCTCCGTTGAGTGATCGCGCAATTGTGCACGGGCAGGCGAGCATCGAATTTAACGGAGTTCCTTCATGGACGCGATGGCTTTTGCGCTTTCCGATGGCAGTCATCGAGCTGGGCTAGCAGTTGTTACGCCATGGGCGGACAGGTCTGCGGATACCGGCCGGGCTGCGTGGCCTGGCCGGTATCCGCAGCTGCGACGCCGTATTCAGCCGGTGTGTCATGCGCCTGCGTTCTGCAGGGTCTGGTAGACCGATGCGGCTAGGTCGCCTATGTCATCGTTGGTGGTCGCGCTGTTGAGCGCGAGCGCGATGATCATGCCGGAGCGGGGGAAGTACAGGTGCACGACCCGGTTGCCGAAGGTCTGGCCCTCGTAATCCCAGATGGCGCCGGTCTGCGCGCTGGTCACCTGCTGGACGCCGAGCCCGAAGCCGACCGGGTCGGCGAGGGTGGTGCCGGCGATGGGCTGGCCGGTGGCTTCGGACACCAGGGATTCGAGCTGGTGCTGCTGGCGGGGCGGCAGGAGCTGGCCGGAGTAGAGGGCGCGGTCCCAGGTGGTCATGTCGGCCAGTGAGGTGACGATGCCGCCGGCGCCCTGGGCCCAGGTCAGGGCGAGCGGTGGCACGGCCTGGCCGAGCAGCGACGCCGGGACGCCGGCGATGTAGAGGTAACCGGCGGGCATCCGGGCCGCGTCGGACGGCGGGCAGGTGTCAGGCGCCAGGCAGGTGCTGCGCAGCCGCAGCGGGTCGATGATCCGCTGGGTGAGCTGGCTGGCGTAGGTGTCGTGAGTAACCTTCTCGATGATCATCTGGGCGAGGATGTAATCGGTGTTGGTGTAATGCCAGCCCTTCGGCCCGAGCGGGAGGCCGGCGACGTAGGAGACCAGCTGGGCGGTGGTGAAGCGGGCGGACGGGTTTGCCGCGAGCGCGGTGACGAAGGCGGGCTGGCTGGTGTAGTTGGGGATGCGGCTGGTCATGTCGAGCAGCTGGCGGATGGTGATGTGGCGCCAGGCCGGGTACTGGGGCAGCCATGTCCCGATCGGGTCATCGATGGAGAGCTTGCCCTCGGCTTCGAGCTGGAGCAGGATCACCGCGGTGAAGGCCTTGGTGTTGCTGCCGATCTGCCACGGCGCGCTGGCCGATACGGGCGGTCCGCCGTGGTAGCGGGTGGTCCCGTCGGCCAGGCTGATGGCCGGCCTAGTGCCGGGGAAGGTGATCTGGAGCGAGACCGCGGAGATGTGCTCGGCCGTGCGGCGGGTCGTCAGGTAATCGCTGAGGTCTCGGCGCAGTGCCGCCTGCAGCGTGGTGCCGGCCTGGCGCGGCTGGGCGGCCAAAGCGGCGGCCGAAGCGGTGGCCGAGCAGGCGGACAAAAACGCACCTGCGCTGAGCAAGGCGCAGGCGGCCGCGGCAGCGGTCAGCCGGCCGCGGGTCCTCCTGCGTGCGGTGCGCCGGATGGCAGATCTCATGTCAGCTCCTCGGGTCTGATGCGGGCGGTGGGACAGGTGGCATTCAGTGGCAGGTCCTTCTGATCAGGGCTGCGGCCGTTGAGACGGTGCGGGCGATGAAGGTATCTTCGAGCCCGCGTGCGGAAGATGATCGTCTGGCCCCGGGGCGGCGTCCTCGCGGATGGCCGTCCAGAAGCCGCGCCGGCCCGCCACGTCCATGCCCTGGGTCGGCTCGCCGAGGATGAGCAGCTCCGGGTCGGGAATCAGCGCCATGGCGAACCGCAGCCGCTGCTGCTCTCCTCCCGAGCACTTCTCGGCCCTGCGGTCCGCGATCTTGGTGATGCCCGCCCGCTCCAGCACCTCGGCGACGGGTCGGCTGACCGCGAACAGCCGGGCGGTGTACTGAACCGTCTCCACCACGGTGAGATCCTTGAGCAGGCCCCCGTCCGCATGGCCGCGGAGACCAGGCCCTGCGGACCGCCCGCCGCGGCGCCATGCCGTACACCTCGACCGCACCGGCATCCGGGCGGGACAAGCCCAGGATCATGTCGATCGTCGAGGTCTTCCCGGCCCCGTTGGGGCCCAGGAAGGCCATCACCCTCTCCGGCGTCGACGGCCAGCGCGACTCCCCGCACCGCCTGCACCGAGCCGAACGACTTATGCACCCCCCGCAGGTCGACGGCAAGCGGCAGCACGGCACCATCCCGGCGCCCCGGCGCAGCACTCTCATCATCATCCCGGGCTACCTGCATCTGCTGGCCCGCAGGCGTGGCCAGCGACCCTGGGTTGTCACGCATCCCGGGCGCCTTTGCCGCGCCACCACCACGGGGCGGAAGAGCCCGTGCGCTTCCTGCGCCATGCGATGTTCCCGACCGCCAGGACCACCACAACGACCACGACAATCAGCCAGATACTCATTCCGATACCTCCTGGCGCGCGAAATTGCTCACAAGAGGCGTCGGGTCTGCGTGGGGTGGCAACCCAAAAGTGGTCGTCCTGCCCGAACCAGGCGCCTCATGGATCAATCTGCTAAGCAAGCGCTACCAGGGTCCGGAGCAACACTCCCAGACACTGCTCAAACTGCCTTAAGCAGAGACCAACACGGCTACGGGAATATCCGTCGTGTCACCGCTCACGCTACATCAGGCCATATCGGACTTCAATAGGCGCTGATGGGCCCCAGCCCAACATTTTCGCGCGCACATCGCAGTAGCCATTTGTCCACCGGACTGCTTGCAAATCGCGAGCAGGAGGAACCAGGAAGGATCTCAGTCGGCGCAACCCATAGACCCTACGCCCCGAACTGGCAGATCTGCACTCGACGCCATGCCGATCCCGGATCACGGGCAGCCGCCCGGATTCGGCGATCGGGAGCGCTGCTCAAGTGGGGTGGCACTCGCGTCGGATACGCATTGTGACATGGTGCGCGGCTACCGGGCCGCTGGACGCCGGGGTCAGCGGCCCGGCCTGTTGCGGACCGGGATCGCGCTTATCCTTGTTCGGTGGGGACGGTGCGTCCTGCTCACCTGGAGTCCCGCCTGGAGCTGGCCGACGTCGGCAGGCTGGCCAGGCGGCTGCTGCGTCGGGTGGCGGTGGCAGCGCGGACCGAGGATGCGCCGGTGCAGCGGGCGCTGTGGGAGCATCTGGGTCTGCAGGCGGCCGACGTGCCGGTGGTCAGGGCCACGTGGCCCGGTTACGACCGGGTGAACGTCCAGGTCGGCCTGGACGCCTGGTTGGCGGGGCCGGGCCGCCGTCACGAGCTGGCGGGCATCACCGGGTTCCACCCCGGGCCCGGCCTGGCCGATCTGATTCAGAACGAGCAGTGGCGGGGCGTACGGATGGGCAGCCCGGCCACTGATCTGCTGCCTGCCGGGCCGGACGGGGCCACCCTGGCGTGCTGGCAGTGTGCCCTGTGCCTGGTCGTGGACGGGCAGCGCCGCCTAGCCGTGCTGCTCCAGGCCTCCGGCCCAGAGGTCTGCGTGGACGCGGCGTGCGCGGATCGCGGGCGGGCACGCCAGGTCATTGACGAGATACGGCGGCTCAGCATCGAGCGGAACGTGTTCCGCGGGCATGTGGTCAGCTTCGGCGGTGAGGTCTTCGGCCCGCGCCACCAGGAGCTACTCAGTTTCCTGCAGCGTCCTCGGGTCGGCCGCGAGCAGGTGATCTTGCCGCCGGACCTGCTCGAGCGGATCGAACGGCAGGTTGTCGGGGTGGCCCGGCACGTGTCGTGGCTGCGGGCCAGCGGCCAGCACCTCAAGCGCGGCGTGCTGCTGCACGGCCCTCCGGGCACCGGAAAGACCCACACCGTCCGCTACCTGCTGGGCCAGATGCCGGGCGTCACCGTGGTGGTGCTGACCGGCACGGCCCTTAATCACATTGGCGCGGCCTGCTCGGTCGCACGGACGTTGCAGCCCTCCATGGTGGTGGTCGAGGACGTGGACCTGATCGCCGAGCAGCGGGATAGCCGTTCCGGCCAGCATCCGCTGCTGTTCCAGCTGCTGAACGAGATGGACGGGCTCGGCGAGGACGCCGACGTCGCGTTCTTGCTCACCACCAACCGCGCCGACCTGCTCGAGCCCGCTCTGGCCCAGCGCCCTGGCCGGGTTGATCACGCGGCCGAGATCCCCCTCCCCGATGCGGACGCGCGGCGCAGGCTGATGCGGCTCTACCAGCGTGACCTCGTGCTCGACGTGGCCAGCGCCGCGGCCGTGATCGCCCGGACCGAGGGAGTCACCGCGTCTTTCCTGAAGGAGCTGCTGCGCCGGGCCGCCATGTATGCCGCCGAAGATGCGGCAGGCCCGGGCCCCGGCGGAGCGGCAGACCGCGGCGATGCAAAAGGCAGGCCACTGACGGTACGGGACGCACATATGACCGCCGCCCTCGATGAGCTGCTCGATTCCCGGAATCGGCTCACCCGGGCCCTGCTCGGCGGACATGCAGCCCAAGGTTCGCCTGCCTCCCCCAACCTGGTCACGCCGTAGCCCAAAAGCCCGGAAGATCTTGTCGGCCGCAACTGCCGCAGACCAAACAGCATCACACGAAGCATCCGATTCTGTGACGACTGGGCGCACAAGGCCGCCTGATTGGACGGTGGTCTTGGTCGTCACTGCGGTCGCTTGAGCCGCGCTGAACTGATTCTGTGTCGTCCGGCCCGGAACAGGCCGTCAATCGGCTAGTCCCGGGTGCCTCGCACGATCACCTCGCCGCCCCACACTGGCATCGTCAGGTCGCTGGCAGGTTGCACCGTGGCGCCGACCCGGGTGCTGCCCCGCCCGGCCGCCAGGAAGATCGTGCGCCTGCCGCCGCCCGGCAGGTGTCGACGCGCTCGGGCCTGTCAGCCCGGCGAGTGCTTGTTCAGCCTGCCGAGGTCTGCCCGTCACATCAGCCCGGTGAGGCACGACTGTTGCAGACAGTTACCGATGGGCTGTACGGCGGCGCGCACACTGCCGCCGTTCGGCGCTCATCCTCTGGCCTTCATGATGCCCTCGCGGAGTGTTCGAGATCGGACATTATGGGCGGGTGCTGCGCTACGTACTGTTGCGCGACGCCCTTCGGAACCTCAGTCTTGAGCCCTCGGCAGGATGTCGTGCGGTGAATCATCTGGGCCTGACGGGATCGGATCCGCTGCAAGGATGACAGCCGTGCGCCGCTACGAGGCGAGTATGTACGACAGCAACCGCTGGGACGGCTTCGAGCTCCGCCCCGGCGACATCATCATCAGCACCCCGCCAAAGTGCGGGACGACGTGGACGCAGATGATCTGCG
>JBAUAY010000112.1:0-13086 GCA_049676235.1 Streptosporangiaceae bacterium | reverse complement strand
GCGCAGCTGGCCGCCGAGCAGCTGGGCCACCGCGGGCGAGCCGACCGCCGCGGCCGCCCCGAGCCCGGTCAGCTCGAGCACCGCGCTGTCGCCGATGTCCCTGGCGCTAGTCTGCGGTCCCTGGCCGGGATAGTAGAGCGCGTGGCCGACCTCCGGTGCCTCGGTCACGAACCACTGGTCCGAGCCGGCCAGCCTGATGCCGAAGGTGGTCCCGTTGCGCGCCATCGTGGTCACGATCGAGGAGTCCCGCACCTGCGCTGCCCACTCGGTCAGTGACCTCGCGGCCGCCATCGCCAACGTCAGGAAAAACAAGTGGTTGCCCGCCAGGAAGCGAGCGAAGGCGACGCTGTCCGGCCCGCCCAGCTCGGCCAGGTGCGGCAGCCACTCCCGGATCAGCAGGTTCGTCGCGGCCTGCGTGCGGACGTGGACGTCGTCGCCCATCGCGACGGCCTGCGCGGCCAGCGCCAGCACGTCAAGCGGGCCGGTCCGCTCCAGGATCCGGCCGATTACGGGAGCGGCCACGTCCCTCAGGAAGACCAGCCGGGCGACGGAAGCCTCACTGGCGCAGCCGAACCAGGCCACCTCGCCGGGGCCCTGCGAGATCGGCGCGTACCCAGTCGTGCCGCCCGCCTCGTTCACCACTGCGTAGAGCGGCGCGCTGGCCCCGAGCGCGGTCGCCATCGGCACCACCACCCGGTGCGCGTTGGCCGGGACGAGCCGTATCTCCCCTTGGCTCAGCAAGCCGTCCGCCTGCTCCAGGCTGGCCGCCCACCCCTCCGCCACGGCCGCCGCCTGCATCGACCGGCGTAGCGGGTCGGGGGCATCGGCATATCCGATGGCGGGCCCGCAGTGCAGCAGCGTCAGGTCCGGCAGGTCAGGAACGGCCGCGGCCACGGTGGTGACGCCGGTGAGCAGCGGCGTTCCCTGGTCGAGCCGGCGGAGCACTTCGGCGTTGGCGGCCTCGATCCGCTCGGCATGGATCCCGTAGAGCCTGCTCAGCGCCGCAACAGCGGCGGGCTGGCCGCCGGCCGGAACCCGCCAGTCCACCGAGATGACCGGCGCGCCCTGCTCGCGGATCGCGTCGGCGAACAACGACAGGCCCACGTTGACGACGCCGACGTGGCCCGGCAGGGACAGCGCGGTGCTTTCCGGTTCCGTCATGGCATTCCTCCGTCCTGGGGCGCGCTCGCGCCGGCCGGCCTGACATCAGCCCGATGGGGCGCGGGCTCTGTCTCGGTCGCGCGCCGGGCGGCGGCGATCAGCGCGTCCGCGGCGGCCTGGTAGGTATCGCGCCATCGCCGCGCTTCGTCCGCGAGCTGGCCCGCTTCCTCGGTTACCTGTTCGGCCATCCGCCTCACCTCGCCGGGGGCGGCGCCGCCGAGCGAGGTCCTGCTCGCCACGATCTGCCACGGGTCCAGGACCGCGGAAAGGTCACGGCCAGCCAGGCCAAGCGCCCGCCCGGTGATCTCGGTCGCCGACGCGTCAAGCTGCGCCCCGTCGATATCGGCGCCGCACAGCCCGGCGGCGCTCGCCTGCCGGACCGCGTGCCCGACCACCCGGTACGCGCTGCGGTAATCGATCCCGCACGCCTGCATGATGTACTCGGCCAGGTCAGTAGCCTGCGAGAAGCCGGAGTCAAGCGCGGCCCTCATCCGCTCGCCGTTCACCTCCAGCGTCCGGACCACACCGGTGCTGAGCTGCGTGGTCCGCAGCGCGAGATCAAGCGCCCTGGGTACCTCGCCGTAAGCGAAGATGAGGTTGTCACTGCGCGCGGAGGGGGTCTTGGCCACGGCGAGCAGCCCGGTCAGCCTGCCGATCAGGGTTCCCGCCGCTCCCCTGATGATGGACAGCGCGTACGGGTTCCGCTTCTGCGGCATCAGCACGCTGGCCCGGCTATAGCCGTCGGCCAGCGTCACGTAGTCGAACTCCTGGCTCGCCCAGATCTCCAGGTCTTCCGCCAGCTTGGACTGGGTGACCAGCAGTCCGGCGGCGGCGCTCACCATGTCGAAAAGGCCGTCGACCTGCCACATCGCGTCCCTGGTGTGCTCGGCCACGCTGCGGAAGCCCAGCAGGGTGGCGACGTGCCCGCGGTCGGGGAGCAGCCGGCTGCCGTTGACGCAGCCGGCCCCGCCCGGGCTCGCGTCCGTCCACTCCAGCGCCTCGCTCAGCCGCCGCCCGGCGCGCAGCACCGGGAAGGCGAAAGACAGGACATAGTGACCGAACGTGGATGGCTGCGCGTGCTGCAGGTAGGTCTGATCGGCCATCAGCGTGCGTGCATGCCCACGGCCCTGCCGGGCGAGTTCCGCCGCGAGTTCCGCCGCCGCCTCGATCAAGCCGGTCAGGTCCTCGCGTAGCCGCAGCCGGAAGGCGACCCGGACCGCCTCCCGGCGCGGCCGGCCTGCGTGCAGCCAGCCGGCCACGTCTCCGGCCCGGCTGACGAAGTACCGCTCGCGCGAGTTGTAGGGCTCACCGTTGGCCGGGTCGTAGGGAAAGTCGCTCGCCGGGATGTCCAGGGTATCCAGGAGCAAGGCCAGCAGGCGGCGGGCCGCGTCCGGCGGGATCACCCCGGTCGCGTCCAGGTCGAGCAGGTGGGCGATGTCGGCCAGGTTCATCCCGCGGTGCAGGATCGGGGCGTCGGCGTTCTCGAGCTCGAACCCGGCGGAGATCAGTTCGGGCGCCGGCGGGCCAGCCGGCGGGCCAGCCGCGGAACGGTTCTGGGTGGTCATGGGCGGCCCTCCGCCGTCGCGGCGGCCACCGCGTCCAGCAGCCCGCCGGTGTGCCAGAAGACCACGTTCCCGGTACCGGAGTACCGGGGCACCAGCGCCAGTGCCTTCGCCGTGTAGACCGGGTCGACCATCAGTCCCTCCGTCCGTAGCGCCTGCTCCGCGGCCGCGGTGCCGTCCGCCGAGGGCAAGCCGTGACCTGGCCCGCGAGCATCGGCGACGATGACCTCGGCCATCCCGTCACCCACCGTCCCGGCGCCGGGCAGGCCGTCGCCGGGCGGGCCGTCGCCGGGCGGGTCGGCCTCAGCCGGGCCGAGCATGCTCAGGCACTGCCGGGCCAGGGCCAGGACTTGCCGCGTCACCGGCTGCGGCGGCCGACTGGCCGAGCACCCCACCAGAGTCCACGGCCGACCGAGCAGCACGTGGCCGGCGATCAGACCGGCCAGGGTGCCGCCGGAGCCGACGGGCACGATCACCCGGATGTCCCGCAGGCCTCGCTGGGCCAGTTGCTCGTGCAGTTCAGCTGCGGCCAGTGCGTACCCGATCGCGCCCAGCGCGGTGGCACCACCACGCGGGATCAGGTAAGGGCGGCGGCCGTCCGCCGAGAGCTTAGCCGCGGCCTCGGGCAGCCTGGCGTCCACGCTCTCCCGCTCGGGCGAACCTGTCCAGTGCAGGACGGCTCCCCAGTTCGCGGCGAGGCCCAGAGCAGGGCCGGGCGGCACCGGCTGGCCCGCGATCACAAGCTCGCAGCGCAGCCCGGCGTGGCATGCCGCGGCGGCGGTGGCGGCGCAGAAGTTCGAGCCGGCCGCACCGCCGGTGAGGAGCGTATCCGCGCCGTCCGCGATGGCGGCGGCCAGCAGGAACTCCAGCAGACGGGCCTTATTGCCGCCGAACGCGAATCCGGTGAGGTCATCGCGCTTGACGAAGAGCGGGCCGGTGCCCAGCGCCTCGGCCAGGCGCTTCGCCTCAACCAGCGGCGTGGGCAGGACGGCCAGCGGGGTCCGGGCGATCTTGGCCCGGGCGAACTGGATGCGGGCGGCCCCGCCTGCCGGCGTCAAGGCCACTCCCCTGGCTCAGCGGCCCGCGCGGCTCTGGCCCGCTCAATCACCAGATCGGTCATCTGACGGCATGAGCCGGTGTCCGGCTCCGCGGTCAGGTCCCTGGTCTCGGCCGGGCTGAACAGGCCAGCGCCGACCAGCGCCTGCTCGACGGTGAGGCCGGCCGCCCGGCCGTCGCCGAGTACCTGCTGCAGGCGTTCCTGCGCCCGGCGGGCGCCGAGCCGGGGGGCAAGCAGGGCCAGGGCGCGCTCACTGACCGGGTACCCGCCGTGGCGGGCCAGGTTGCGGCGCATCGCCTCGGCGTCGACGGTCAGGCCTGCTGTCAGGCCAATCGCGATCTGCAGCGCGGCGGTGGTCAGCAGGCAGGCTTCTGGCCACGCCACCCATTCGGCCTTCCATCCCCGGCCGTCCCGCTCGTGCTGGGCGACCACGGCTTCCGACATGACCGCGGCGCTCGCTCTGGTCAGCCGGGCCAGCGTGTCGAGGTGCTCGCTCGCCTCCGGGTTCCGCTTGTGCGGCATGGTGATACTGCCGATCGTGCCGGCCGGGGCCGCCTCGCGGAGTTCGCCGATCTCCGGTCGCTGCAGCTCGTACACCTCGCCGCCGATCCGGGCGAGCGTGCCGCAGATCAGCGCGAGCAACTGGGCAAACTCCGCGCCGCGATCGCGGGCCGACAGCCAGGAGATGCCCGGATCAGCCAGGCCGAGTCCGGCGCAGAACCTGGCCCGGACGGCTGGCCCTTGCTCCCCGTAGAACACCAGGCTGCCCACTCCGCCACCGAGCTGCCCGACCAGCCAGCGCGGCGCACCGTCCCGCAGCCGGTCCAGGTGGCGGCGGATCTCATCGGCCCAAGACGCGGCCTTCCAGCCGAACGTCACCGGGCTACCCGGCTGCCCGTGGGTGCGGCCCGCCATGACGGTGGACCGATGCTCCGCCGCGAGCTCGAGCAGCCGCTCCTCGATCTGCCGCAGATCCCGCCAGGCGATGCCGCCGATCCGGCGCAGGGCCATGGCCGTCCAGGTGTCGGTGATGTCCTGGACGGTGGCCCCGGTGTAGACGTAATCGCGGGCTTCGGCGGGCAGCACGGCCTGCACGGCCCGAATCAGGCCCAGCATGGAATGGGATGCCTGCCGGGTCTGCTCGGCCGCGTACCCGAGGTCGATCCGGTCGGCTCGCGCGTGCTCGGCAATCAGGTCGGCCGCGCGGACCGGGATGACGCCGGCTTCGGCCTGGACTCGGGCCAGCGTCACGATCACGTCCAGCCAGCCCCGCAGCCGGCCTTCCTCACCGAGCACCGCCCTGGCCTCAGCCGTCCCCCACAGGTGCTGGTAGAGGGCTGAGTCCGCGATCCGGTCGGTCATCGCCGGACCGAGTCAGCGCGAGCCGTCACCGCCAGCCGCAGCCCGTCCCTGATCTGCGCCACGCTGGCACCCCAGGGCACCACCACCGTGTCCCCGTCGCGGGCGACTCGGTCCTCCAGCAGGCAGCACTTGGTCAGCAGCGAGCCCGCCCCGTCAGGTCCGCGCCGCGCGGCCAGGTTACGCGGGCACATGTCCACCATCGGCACATCGTCACCGTAGAACCAGTCATGGATGGCCCTGGAGCGGGCGCACCCGACCAGCGTCCAAGGCTCCCGCCCGGGGATCTCATCAAGGTAGGAGACGGGGATCACGGGGCCGGGGCCCGCCGGGCCAGCCTGGTCCGACAGGCTCGCCTGGCCGGCCCGGCACGGGAACAGGTAGTGCGCCGCCGGGCGCGTGCGCGCCAGTTCCCTCAGGTCGATGAGGTCCGGGACCAACTCGACGGGCGGCAGGTCCTCGGCGAGGTCAAGGACCCGGGTCAGCTGATCCACTAGCTTCGGCGGCCAGGGCGGCACCACCTCGAGCACCCGAACCCGGATCGGAGCCGGGTCAAGAATGAAGCTGACGTGGCCGTACCGGCCGCGGACGATCACGCACCGGGCGCCCGGCGCGTGCCTGGCCGCGACCCTGGCCAGCTGGGTGGGCACGGCGGTGTCCGCGTCGGGCGCGTCCACCATGACGGTCTCGTCCGCCCGTGCCAGCACGGTCACCGAGTTAACTGGGGAGAACAGCGGCTGCTCGGACTCCTTGCCGACTTCCGCCACCGCACTGGCCGTCCCGTGGCGGGCGATGATGTAGCGGGTCCGCCGGTAGACAGGCCGGCCGGTCAGGTACGCACGCAGCCCGTCGTCATCTAGCGCCACTGGAACCTCGGCCACGCTTACCTCGCGGTACTGCGAGGGGACCAGGTTCACGGCTGGCCTGGCTGCCTCGGGCCCGGTCACATGCGGCTGAGTCACATACGGCTGAGTCACGTGCGGCCCGGTCACGTCCCGCGCACGGACGCCAGGCCCGGCGTCCGCGCCCGGTAGGTGTCGGCGCGCAGCGACAGCCTGAACGTCTCAAGCCCGAGCGCGTCGGCCGGGTGCACGTTGGCTAGGTTCACGTCCGGGCCGAACCTGCGGACGAACCACGCCTGCTGATCCTCGCGAGGGGCCTCGAAGACGACGCAGTCGGGGCAGGCCACCGACGCCAGGGCAGTGACCACGTCCTGGCGCACCGCACCGGACGGCTGATAGATGCCGACGGTGCCGCTGGCCCGGCCCTCGGCCAGCACCCAGGTCGCGCCGGCCTCAAGATCGCGTGACACCGCCTGCGCCCACTGCTCGGGTGTCAGCTCGACCGCCGCGTCCTTTGAGCCCACCTCGGCGAGCACAATGAAACGCTCCGCGGCCGCGGTAATCAGGTCCCGCTTGGCCGCCTCCTCCATGCGGACTGTGCCGGCCGAGACCTCGACACAGGGAAACCCGCAATCGCAGGCCCAGTCGAGGAATTCAAGCTCCCGGCCCTGCGCCCAGGCTATTTCCAGCAGCGTCCCGCCCGGCGAGGCAAGCACCCGGTGCCTGGCCAGCAGGTCCAGCTTGGCGGTCAGCTGCGGGTCCAGGTAGGAGATACCCCAGCCGAACTTCCACACGTCTACATAAGACCCGTTCAGATCCAGCAGGTCGGCCGCCTGCGCCAGCGGGATGCCACGGTCGAGCACGTGGGTAATCCCGGTCCTGCGCGGCTTGGCGGTGCGAGCGGGCAGGTCAAGGAAACCAGGGCCGGGCATAATCGCTATAATAGATATACCTACACTTTAGTGCAAGAACGGAGCCGGATGGTGGACGCGAGGGCTGGCGAGGGCATCGATCTGCCGACCCTGGCCCGGATGGTGCGGACACATCCCGGCGTTACGGCCAAGTCTGAGATCGGCCTGGTCAGCGAGATCTTCCAGAGCACCGACTGGCTGGCGGGACCGGGCGACGACGGCGCCGTCGTGATGGAGCAGGGCAGGGCCCTCGTGGTCGGCGGGGAGGCCATTCTTCCTTCCTTCGTGGCGGCTGATCCATACGGCGCCGGCGTGGCCGCGGTCACCACCAATCTCAATGACCTGGCAGCCATGGGGGCCTGGCCGCTTGCCCTGGTGGATACGATCACCGGCCCGCGCCCGATCATCCGGCGCGTGCTGGAAGGCATGCGGTGGGCCTCCGACCTCTACCAGGTACCCGTGGTGGGCGGCCATCTGACGGTCACCGACGGTCCGCCCGGCTTGTCGGCCTTCGGGCTCGGCCGGGCCGACCGCGCGCTCTCCGCGCAGTCCGCCCAGCCAGGGCAGTCGCTGCTGGTCGGCTGCTGCGTCCAGGGCCGGATGCGGCCTGACTTCCCATTCTTCCCCTCGTTCGAGGAGCGCGGCGAGCAACTGGCCGGGGACGTCCGGCTGCTGGCCGAGGGAGCGGCGGCCGGCTGGGTGGCGGCGGCCAAGGACGTGAGCATGGCGGGCCTGATCGGGTCGCTGGCCATGCTGCTGGAGTGCAACAAGCTCGGGGTGACCGTTGATTTGGACGCACTGCCCGTCCCGGCTGGGGTGACGGTAGAACAATGGGTCACCTGCTTCCCGTGCCTGGCCTTCCTGTTGTGTGTCCCGGCCGGACGGGAAGCCGAAGCCTGTCGGGCATTCACGCGCCGCGGCCTCGCCGCCGCACAGGTCGGCACCCTGGACAGCACCGGCGAGCTGCGGCTCTGCTCGGCGGGCCGGACAGAGACCGTGTTCGACCTCAGCCGGGAATCGGTGACGAACCTGGCCCGGCCCGCAGGCTAATCAGCATCCGCTGGTGCGCAATGCCCGCGTAGTCCACCAGCGGGCCGGATCGCCGCCAGCCCAGCCACCGGAAGAACGTGACGTTCGCGGGCTGGATATACGCTTCCATCTCCTGTCCGCCGTTCATCCCCGCCGCGCTGACTGCGAACCGCACAAGCGGCGCGCCGAGGCCGAGGTGGCGGTGAGTCGCCAGCACCGCCAGGCGGTCACCCTTCCACCGGCCTGGCACGTCAGGCAGGGGATAAAGGCGTACGGTCCCGCAGATGGCCCCGTCCGCGAAGCCGATGACATGAATGGTGGCCGGGTCGTCGTCATGGCCGTCCCTGTCGTCGCCGTCAGCCGCGCCTACGCCCCGGAACAGCCCCTGTTCGACCACGAAGACCTGGTACCGGATCCGGAAGTGAGCGTCCTGCTCCGCCGCGGTCGATACCGCGTGACAGGTCAGCGGGACCGTATCCGCCGCCCGCGGGACATCCGCCCGGCGGTCTGCGCCGGGCGGCCGGCTAGCCGTGGCTGAGGAGCGGGAGGTAGGTTCGGCCATCGATGTCGGCTCTCTCCTCGAGCAGGCTCATCCCGGAACAGGCCTGGCACCGGGCGCACCCGGCCGCCGCGGTGTGCGCGCCGATGCCCCGTGCTTTCAGGTACGGCACGACCCGGCGGTAGATCGTCTCGCAGTACTCCGGTGACGGGGCGACCAGGTCTTCCATCAGGCTTCCCACGGTGGGGCGCAGTGGCACCACGAACGGGTAGACCCCGATGTCGATCGCGCGCCGGCAGCCCTCCACGATCAGGTCCGGATCCTCGCCCATGCCGAGAATCACGTAGGTGGACACTTGGCCCTCGCCGAACGCGGCCACCGCTCGTTCCCAGGCCCGGAAGTAGCCGTCGATGCCGGTGCGCGCCTTGGCGGGCGCGATCCGCGCCAGCACCTGCGGATCGAATGTCTCGACATGGATGCCGACCGAGGCGATCCCCATATCGCGGACCCGGTCGATTACGGCCAGGTCCCTGGGCGGCTCGAACTGCACCTCGACCGGCAAGCCCGAGGCCTCGTGCACCGCCTGGCCGCAGCGTGCGACGTAGAGTGCGCCCTTGTCCGGGGTGGCGGTGGTGCCCGTGGTGAGGGTAGCGTCCACCGCGCCGTCGAGATCCCTGGCCGCGACGGCGACCTCGGCCAGCATCTCCGGGGTCTTCCTGGCGATCGTGCGCCCGTTCGCGAGAGTGACTCCGATTCCGCAGAACGCGCACTGATCCGAGTTACCCCAGTAGGCGCAGGTCTGGATGACCGTGCTCGCCACGGAGTCCAGGTGCAGCAGTGCGATCTGCCAGTAGGGAACGCCTTCCGCCGTCGCCAGGTCGTAGTAGCGGGGGCGCCGGGACGGTTCGGCCGAGGCCAGCCGTTCGCCGTCTCGGTAGATCGCCCATCCGTCGTCCTCGGCCCGCAGCACATACGGCGAGGTCCGCGCGTAGTGCGCGCCGGTGGGCACGGTGGCGGCGAAGCCGTCCACCCAGAGCATGCCGGCGTCGGCCGGCCCGGCACCACCCTGGCGGGACTCAAGCGGAACCTCTACCCGCAGGCCATGCCCTTGCAGTTCGGTGATCAGGCGCGCCAGCCTACCGTCGGCGCGAGGCCTGGCCGACCCGCTCCCGGCTATCCCCGGGCGCCGATCGGCCCTGCTGGTCGAGGAGTCGTCCATCGCCCTCCCTCGCCTACCCGCCCTGCGGGCAGTTATCTATTTGATCCGACACGTTCGTTTACCATCCTTGATAAACCTGTCGGCTACGTCAAGGCAACCTCACGGATACATCGCGGCAATAACATGCGCGACACGCGTTCGGACCAGTCACAGGCGGGGCGGCCCGGCGGGCGGAGGTATGACCTCGCTGGCTTCGCAGCGGATCAGCGCGGACCCGGCGACCCGGCTGGACCGCGCTGAGCCTGCCGCAGTGCGGTCGCGAACTCGTCAGGATCGAGGTAACTGCCGAACGGCTCACCGATCCGCAGGGCGCCGGAGCTCAGGTCGATCTGGCCGGCGTCCAGGCGGTACACGGCGCGGCTCAGCGTTTCGTCTGGCCCGATCGAGACGACCACCGCCCGGCCGCTCTCGACCTCCGCCTCGATCCGCTGGTAGGGAACGTAGGGCGCGCGGTCAGCCGACCCGCTCTCCTCTACGACCGTCCAGGAGAGGCCCTGCTCGCGCGCCCGGGCCAGCGCGGTTAGCCGACCCTGGGCGGCCATCACCGCCACGAGTTCGCGATACCGCATGGCGCAGGCGGCGGCCGCTATCAAGTCCGGCCGCACCCCAGCGACCGACTCGCTCACCAGGTCGGCGACCAGGTCACCGCCGCGTTCGTGGGCCGCGAGCAGGGCCGGAAGGTCCCGGCAGGTCTCGCGCAGCCGCGCAAGCAGCCGCTGGATCACGCCAAGTGCCTGCTGGTAGAGGTCGGGCTGCGCCATCACCAGCGGGAAGAGCCTGGCCTCGGCCTCATCCCAGGATCGCAACACGGGCGGCGGAACGTTCGCCCCGCTCGCCTGGGCTCCGGGCAGGTGACCGCCGAGCTCGGCATCGCCACCTGCCATTGCACCCTCGCGCCCTCGTGTTTACTATTATGAACGAATCATCATCTATGCGACTTGTAACCCTACCTCGTCATCGTCGTCATGACAGGATCCCATGACCAAGATTGCGGTCGTCGCCCTGGGCGGCAACGCCCTGACCCGGGCAGGCCAGTCCGGGACATACGGCGAGATGATGGCCAACGCGGCAGCTATGGCCATTGCGGTCAACGACGTGCTCGAGGCCGGCTGGCGAGTGGTGATCGTGCACGGCAATGGGCCGCAGGTGGGGAACCTGGCGCTGCAGCAGGAAGCCACTTCCATGGTGCCCGCGCAGCCGCTGGCGCTGCTCGGCGCGATGACTCAGGGCCTGCTCGGCAGCCTCATCGCCCGCGCGATCGACCTGCTGCGCGGCCGCGGCACCGCAGCCGCGCTCATCACGCACGTCACTGTCGACCCGGCCGATCCCGCGTTTGGGTCGCCGTCCAAGCCGATAGGCCCCTTTTTCGAGCCCGTCGAGGCGCAGCGGCTGGCGGCCCGCAGTGGCTGGGTGGTCCAGCCGGACTCCGGCCGCGGGTACCGCCGGGTAGTGGCCTCGCCTTGGCCGACCGGCGTGATTGAGATCGAGGCGCTGCGAACGCTGGTGGACGCCGGGCATATCGTCATCGCGGGGGGCGGCGGCGGGATCCCGGTCGCCACCACGGACACCTGCGGCGTCATCGACGCGGTCATCGACAAGGACCGCGCCGCCTGCCTCATCGCCGGGCAACTCGGAGCCCAGGCCCTGCTCCTAGTCACCGCGGTAGACCGGGTGATGCTCAACTACGGCACGCCGACGGAGTCCGACCTAGGCACTATCACCGCCGACGAGGCCGCCAGATACATGAAGGAAGGTCAGTTCCCGCCCGGCAGCATGGGTCCCAAGATCGAGGCGGCACTCCGCTTCCTAGCGGAAGGTGGCGAACTGGCGGTGGTAACCTCACCCGCCCTGCTGGCAACGACGCTGACCGGCAGCGCGAAGCCGGCGGGCACCCGCATCGAGCGGGCTTCCTCTCAGTCGGAACGAGTCCGATGAGCGTCAGCCGGATCCGGGCGTTCCCGAGCGCGTACCGGGATTCACTGCTGCTGCTCAACGCGACCCGTACCATGCAGGACAGCGACGACGTGAGCTGGGCTAGCGCGGCGATGGCCACCCCGGCCGTCGTGGCCGACCTAACCAGCCGCGGATTCTCGCCTGACGCCCTGGCGGGCGCCGACGCCAACGCGCTCGTGCTCGCGGTGTGCGCAGTCGGCGAGCCCGCCGCCAGCGAGGCCCTGGACCGGGGCCGGGTGGCGCTCTTCACCGAGGCCAGCGTGCCCGGCGGAGGAGCGGCCGGAACTTGGGTCCGGCCCGATCCTCGCACGGTCGACGAGGCGGTCCGGCTGCTGCCCGAGGCGAACGTGGCGGTGGTGTCGGTGCCCGGCCCGTACGCTGCGATCGCGGCCCATTCCGCCCTGACCGCCGGCCTGCACGTCTTGCTCTTCAGCGACAACGTGCCGCTGTCAGAAGAAGTTGCCCTCAAGCAGCGAGCCAGCCGGCTGGGCAGGCTGGTGATGGGCCCTGGCGCGGGCACCGCCGTACTGGGCGGAGTCGGCCTCGGCTTCGCCAACGCGGTCAGTACCGGCCCGGTCGGCGTCGTCGCCGCCGCCGGAACCGGCGCGCAAGAGGTCATGACCCTGCTGGACCGCTGGGGTATCGGCGTGTCCCAGGTCATCGGCGTCGGCGGCCGGGACCTGTCCGCCGGAGTCGGCGGCCTGATGGCGCGAGACGCCGTCCAGGCCCTGGACGCCGATCCCGGAACACAGGTCATTCTTTTGGTCTCCAAACCGCCCGATGAGAACGTGGTCCAGATGGTGATCGGTGCCAGCCAGGCCACCCCCGTCGTCGCGGCCTGCCTGGGTATGTCCGCTCCGGATGGCCTGCTGGCAGGCGCTCCGCTGGAGGCCACGCTCGAGGGGGGTGTGCGGCGGGTGGCCGCGATCCTCGGCCGGCCAGGGCCGGACCCGGCCGGGAGCCTGGATGACGTGACCGAGCGCGCGACCGAGCGGATGAGCCCTCGCCGCAGCGCAGTGCGCGGGTTCTTCACCGGCGGCACGCTCTGCTACGAGGCACAGGTGATCCTCAGCGAATCCCTCGGCCCGGTGTACTCCAACATCCCGCTGCAGCCCGGTTTCGGGCTGCCGGCACCGGCGGGTGCGCACATCTGCCTGGACCTCGGCGAGGAGGAGTACACCAAGGGCCGGCCCCACCCGATGATCGATCCGGCCGCGCGCAAGGAGATCATGCAAGCGGAAGCGTTCGGTCCGGACATCGCAGTGGTGCTGCTCGACGTCGTCATCGGATATGGCTCACACCCCGATCCGGCCGGAGAGATCGCCGGGACCTGCGCTGACATCGCGGCAAGCGGAGCCGCGGTGGTCTGCTACGTACTGGGTGCCCGCGCGGACCGGCAGGGATTCGACCGGCAGCGCGCCGCGCTTGCTGAAGCCGGCGCGATCGTCACCATCAGTGCCGCCCCGGCGGCGCGGGTCGCGTCCGTGATCGCCG
>JBAUAY010000111.1:0-2145 GCA_049676235.1 Streptosporangiaceae bacterium | reverse complement strand
TGAGCGTGGAACTGCCGGACCGGATCTCGGTGCGCGAGGTCGGCCCTAGAGACGGGCTGCAAAACGAGGACCCGGTGCCCACCGACGCGAAGGTGGCGCTGCTCGACCGGCTGTCCGTGACCGGCGTGCAGCGGATCGAGGCGGTGTCGTTCGTCAGGGCGGAGGCGATCCCGCAGATGGCCGACGCCGAGGAGGTCTGGAAGCGCGCGGCCCGGGCGCCGTCGGTCAGGTACTCGGCCCTGGTGCCGAACCTGCGTGGCGCCCTGCGGGCGCTGGACGCGGGCTTCACCGAGCTCGAGGCGGTCGTCTCGGCCTCGGAGACGCACAACCACAAGAACGTCAACCGGTCCACCGGGCAGTCACTCGACGAGATCGCGGAGATCATCTCGGTGGCGCATGAGCGCGGCGCGACCGTGCAGGTGATCGTGTCTACCGCCTGGGGCTGCCCGTACGAGGGCGACGTGCCGCCCGCCCGGACGGTGTCGGTGGCCGGGCGGGCCATCGCCGACGGGGCGGACTCGGCCTCGTTCGGTGACACGACGGGCATGGCCACCCCGACCCGGGTCCGGACCCTGGTGGGGGCATTCCGTTCGGCCCACCCGGAGACGACGCTGAACCTGCACTTCCACAACACGCGGGGTACTGGGCTCGCCAACGTCCTGGCCGCCCTCGAACTCGGCGTGTCCGACTTCGACGCCTCCGTCGGCGGCCTCGGCGGCTGCCCGTACGCGCCGGGCGCGACGGGCAACATCGCGACCGAAGAACTCGTGCACATGGTCGAGGACATGGGAGTGACGACCGGGATCGACCTGGAGGCAATGATCGCGGCGGCCGCCGCGGCGGAAGACATCGTCGGCCGCACGCTGCCTTCCCAGGTCCTACGGGCGGGTCCCCGGACCAGGACCATCCCGGCATGACCGATTTCGCTGAGCTCCGCGAGACCATCGAGCGCGGCGGAGCTGGCCGCTATCACGAGGCTGCCGCGGCAAGGGGCAAACTCTTCGCCAGGGAACGGATAGCCGCCCTGGTTAACGAGGGCAGCTTTACCGAGGACGGCAGGTACGCCAACGCCCTGGCGGACGGGCTGCCCGCCGACGGCGTGATCACCGGGACGGCGACCATCGACGGCCGCCCGGTCGCGCTGATGGCGAACGATTCCACGGTCAAGGCCGGGTCCTGGGGCGCCCGCACCGTGGAGAAGATCATCCGGATCATCGAGAAGGCCTACGACGCCGGCCTCCCGATGGTCTACCTGGTCGACTCGGCCGGCGCGAGGATCACCGACCAGGTGGACATGTTCCCCGGCCGCCGCGGCGCCGGCCGGATCTTCCGCACCCAGATCCGGGCCTCCGGCTCGATTCCCCAGGTCTGCGCGCTGTTCGGGCCGTCGGCGGCGGGCGGCGCGTACATCCCGGCGTTCTGCGACTTCACCGCCATGGTGGACGGCAACGCCTCGATGTACCTGGGCAGCCCTCGGATGGTCGAGATGGTGGTTAGCGAGAAGACCACGCTGGAGGAGATGGGCGGCGCCCGGCTGCACTGCACGGTGTCCGGCAGCGGGCATTTCCTGGCCGCGACCGAGCAGGACGCGCTCGACGCGGTGCGGACCTACCTGTCCTACCTGCCGCAGAACTGGGAGCAGCCGCCGCCGTTGGCGCAGGCCCGCGATCCGAAGCCAGCTGACCTGCGGGCGCTGGTCCCGGCCAGCGAGCGTCAGGCGTTCGACATGCGCCGCTACGTCCGCGGGCTCGTCGACGAGGACTCGTTCTTCGAGATCCACGCGCTGTGGGCCAGGGAGGTCGTCACCGGCTTCGCCCGGCTGGCCGGCCAGGTCATCGGCGTGATCGCGAACAACCCCATGTTCAAGGGCGGCGTGCTGTTCGTCGACTCGGCGGACAAGGCGGCCCGTTTCATCCAGGTCTGTGACGCGTTCGGGATCCCGCTGCTGTTCCTCGCGGACGTACCCGGCTTCATGGTCGGCACCGCCGTGGAGCGGCAGGGAATCATCAGGCACGGCGCGAAGATGATCGCCGCGATGTCCGACGCCACCGTGCCGAAGATCTGCGTCGTGGTCCGGAAGGCGTACGGCGCGGGGCTCTACGCGATGGCAGGCCCCGGTTTCGAGCCGGACGCCACGCTGGCGCT
>JBAUAY010000110.1:0-3640 GCA_049676235.1 Streptosporangiaceae bacterium | reverse complement strand
GCCGCAGAGGCTGGCATTACACCGAGGGCAAGTATGGCGACACGAGAAGCGACGATGGAAATGCGGCGCAACATGGGCGGAGTACCTGTAATGGGCTGTTTCACCAAAGGACCGAAGTGAATGCTAGCAAGATACAATCTATGCCATCTATCAGTCATCTGCAGGCAGTCCACTGTCATCTGACGGAGTCGGCGAGCCCGCTCATGGAGGTCATTGCGCGGGGGTTGTAGCCGTCCAGGACTTTCTGCATCTCGTCGATGTACACGGCCCGCCACCGGCCTGCTGACTCCAGAGCTCGACAGATACATCATTGACGCGCCCATCAGCCGTGCGCCGGGTCACAGCGGTCGGCGCAGCCGAATCATCACCCGCGCCATCGGGCGACGTATCGGCGCTGCCTGAATGTTTCGACGGCATGCCGGTGGTAGTGCTCGCGGACGAACGCGACGGCCCTGGCGCTGGGTACACCATCGAGGATGGCCAGGCAGGCAAGGGCCGTGCCGGTACGCCCTCGGCCACCAGCGCAGGCGATCTCTACTCGTTCAGTCGTTGCGCGCTGCCAGGCTTCGGTCAACGTCGGCAAGACGCCGGCCCGATCGGCAGGCAGGCCGAAATCTGGCCAGCGAAGCCATCGTGATTCCCAGGGGAGGTCAGGAGGTGGCTGGCCAAGCAAATACACACCGAAAGCCGGGTTGGGACCATCGGGAAGCGGGCGGCTGAGGCCACGGCCTCGCACCAGACTGCCCGAGGGCAGCCGCAGGATCCCTGGTGCCGAGGGATCCCAGAGTTCGCCCACGACAGGATGGTACTTATCCTGTCCAGGACCTCAACTAGCTGGTCGGCTGGAACTGCCGACCAGGAACCGGCCCTGCCGTCCGGGGCGTGCCCTACTGGTTATCGCTCGTCTTCGTCCGTCACGTAAGGACCCAGGCGCCGCCGTCGCGCCCATCGCTTATACCCGCGGATGGGATGGGCCAGGAAACGGAGCCCGTCGAGGTTCACGCCGTCGAAGGCGTCGACCGGGAAACCCATGACACGCTGCCGCTCTTCGCTCTGCCTGTCGTGCGGATTCGTTCCTATCGGTATGCCAAGAACCCGGTTGCTTTCTTCTCGGTTGTTGCTCATCGCTCCACTTCGAGATTTCTAGAGTTGCCAGTCTCCCGGCTCTCCCCACAACAGCATGAGGCGGCGGTACCGGTGAGGCAAGCGGCGCGGGGTGCGACACGGCTCGCTGAATTGCAGTATTTGCTGCGTTACGGCGGGTCTGAAGCAGGCCTGTCCGCTGTCATGGGCGCGGGCGTGCCTGCTTGGCCGGCCTGTTTCGACTGCTTGCGGTCGCGCGTGACGACAGTTGTATATGACGACTCGGCCAGGCAGCTGCAGTGGCTGGTTAGCGGAGGCGGATGCCGGTTGCGAAGGCGCCCCAGCTCAGGCGTTGCAGCTGGGCACGGTAGCCGAGGGCCTCCAGCAGGGGGACTGCCTCGTCGTAGTGGTCCTGGATCTCGATCTTGATGCAGCGGACGTTCGCGCTCCATTGGCCGTGCCGGAGCATCTCATACCAGGCTGCCTCGATGTTGACCAGGAGGTAGTCGACGGGTGCGACCCCGCTGAAGGCGGCCAGCAGGTTCCCGGCGTCGACGGCGTCGACGTGCCGCGTGCCGGTTCCGGAAGCTGATCCGTTACCGGCGGCGCCGGTGACCTCCTGTCCCCAGGCGTCAGGGGCCCAGGCGAGGGGGAGCGTCTCGTCGCGGTACCAGACGGCTGCCTCCTCTAGAATGCACCGGCTGCGGAGGTGGGCCAGGTTGCGCCGCGCCAGCAAGGCGTTGTCGTGGTCGGCTTCTACGCCAAGCAGGCGGGCCTGCGGGTACCGGCTGGCCAGGTCGGCCAGCAGCAGGCCGATGTTGGCTCCGAACACCGCAGCGTGCCGGACCGGCCCGGTCAGCCCGGCCGGGGGCAGATGATGCCCTAGATGCACAAATTCCAGGGCCGCGCGGTCGCGGGACCGGGGCCGCAGCCACACAATATTGCCGCCCAGTTCCTTCACCCGGACCGGTACGGCGCCGGCCGCAGCGGGCTGGGGCTGCTCGCCGAGGAGGACTTCGGCAGCTACCAGCCGGGTCATGGTGGCTTTGCTGACCAGCCCGCTGGCCCGGGCGATGGATCGTCTGAGCGGCAGCGAGTGGATGCGCCGCAAGGGCACGCTTGTCATGGCCCGCCGATCACGAGTACCGATCACTGGTCTCCCAACGGTGTCGTGCTGCGGCGGCACCGCCTCATGGCGGCCGGATCGCGTGCCGGTCATCGGCGGTACCCCTTCTTTACCTACATACCTAAGGTACTTAGGTGTGATAGGGAGTATGCCATGTCACGCCGCGCGCGGGTGCCTATGATGCTGGGATTGCTAAGCGGGGAGGCGTATGTCCCGATTCGGTGACCTCGAAGCCACGATCATGGATGTGATGTGGGCGGCTGACCGGCCGCTGCGGGTGCGGGAGGTGGCCAGCGAGCTGCACCGCGAGCGCCCGCTGGCCTTCAACACCGTGCAGACGGTGCTGGAGAACCTGTTCCGCAAGGGCTGGCTGAACCGGAGCCGGGACGGACGGGCCTATTATTACGTGACGGTACGTTCCCGAGAGGAGTACGTGGCTGGCCTGCTGGGGGAGGCGCTGGCTGCGGCGCGGGACCCCGCCGCTACGCTGATCCGCCTGGTGGAGGATCTCGATCCGGCCGAGGTGGCCCAGCTGCGGGCCGCGCTGGACGCCGCCGCGGAGGGAGGATCACCGCAGTGACGATGATGGTGCCTGGTCTGCTAGCCGCATACGCGCTCGTGGTGGCCGCGGCTGGAACCTGGTGGCTGCCGCGCGCTTCGTGGCCCCGGCGCCTGCCCCGGCTCGGCATCGCAGCGTGTCAGGTACTTACTGTGACCTTCGTCGCATCGGTACTGCTGGCTGGCCTGCTCATCGCGATTCCCTGCCTGCCGGACGGGGTGAATCTGGATGTCGCGGCCGAGCTGCGCGACCACTACTCCTCCGCGCGCGGGATCGCCATCGGCAGCGCCGCGGCTGCGGCGTCGCTGACCGTGATCGGCCGCCTGCTCTGGGCCGCCGCGTCGGCGATGGCGACGGCCAGGCGCCGCCGGGCCCGGCACGACGAGACCCTGGCCCTCGTCGGGCGGCCCGGCCCGGTCCCGGGCCTGGTGATCCTCGACGACGACCGCCCCCTGGTGTACTGCCTGCCCGGCCGGGACCGCGTGGTGGTCACCACCGGAGCGCTGAACCGCCTGGACCGAGCGGAACTCCAGGCCGTTCTGGCCCATGAGCGGGCGCACCTGTCTGCCCGCCACCACCTGGTGATCATGCTGGCCCGGATACTGCCCGACGCCTTCCCAGGCATCCGGTTCCTGGCTATCGCGGCCGACCAGATCGGCGGCTTGGTCGAAATGGCCGCCGACGATTCCGCCGCACGGCAGCACCGGCTGCCGCTCGCGCGTGCCCTGCTTGTCCTGGCCACGTCGCCGGTCCCAGCCCCTGCCCTCGGCGCTGCCCGGACAGCCGCGGGG
Organism: Streptosporangiaceae bacterium; assembly: GCA_049676235.1. Taxonomy (GTDB): domain Bacteria; phylum Actinomycetota; class Actinomycetes; order Streptosporangiales; family Streptosporangiaceae; genus Palsa-504. The sequence goes on along the minus strand of JBAUAY010000110.1, from coordinate 81 downwards.
CAGCGCATCGGCCGCCTGCTGGACAGGCCGCGCCCCGCCAGCACCGTCGGCCGGGTGGCGGCCTTCGCCGTGACCTTGCTG
>JBAUAY010000109.1:0-1640 GCA_049676235.1 Streptosporangiaceae bacterium | reverse complement strand
CTCGTCGATCAGCCGGACGTGGTACCTGGGCCGCCGGACGCTGAGCGCGGCGACGATCGACCGGCGCTCCACCGGCGTGGCGCCGCTCGGCACGCACACCAGGGCGTTGGGCCGAAGCGGGCTGCCGCGCTTGCGGGCGCGGCGCAGGAACGCGTGCAGCATGGCCGCGGTCGCGTCCAGGTCTGCGATGACCCCGTCCCGCAGCGGGTGGATCACCTGGATGTCCTGCGGCTCCTTGTCGGCCAGCGCGTCTGCCGCCTCGCCGACCGCCGCGACCTTGCCGACGGCCGTGTCGATGGCGATCGCGGTCGGCTCCTCGAGCACGATGCCGCGGCCGGCGACCCAGACGAGCGTGTTCACGGTGCCGAGATCGATCGCCACGCTACCCCGGAAGCGCATACTGCTCCCTTCTTGTCTAACGTGGCGCCCTCAATCTCACAACGACTTTGCTCTATCGGCAACTCTGGCCCGCCCTGCCACGTGACGTTCGCTAAGCGTACAGCCGGTATTCTGCGCGAGCGAGCTGATGGATCCTGAGGGTAGATTGCGATTTTTGATCTGGTTAGAGTGTTATGGGCATCTGGGCCGGTGGAGGGAGACGTTTCATGCGTGTACCGAGGCTGATGGCGTTGGCGGTAGGTCTGCTGGGGCTCACTGCCGCTGCCGCTGCCGCCGGGCCCGGGTCGGGGGTTGGGGGTTCGGTAGCCGCGCTCCCCGCGGCTGCGGGTCCTGCCGCATCTTCGGTTTCTGCCCTGGCCGACGTGGCCGTCCAGCCGGGCGTGCAGCATGCCGGCCGCGTGCAGGCCAGTCCGCCGACCACTGCTGACTGTGAGAAAGCCTACAAGATCGCCTGTTACGAGCCGGACCAAATCCAGCAGGCTTACCACCTGCCCGCGGTGTACGCCAGCGGCGTGACCGGTAAGGGAGCCACGATCGTCATAGTGGACTCCTTCGGCTCGCCGACGATCAAGAACGACCTGGGCGTGTTCGACCGGACCTTCGGCCTGCCCGCGCCGCCGTCGTTCCGGGTGATCCAGCCTGCGGGCAAGGTGCCCGCCTACGACCCGGCCAACTCCGACATGGTCGGCTGGGCGGGTGAGACCACGCTGGACGTGGAGTACACGCACACGATCGCGCCGGGCGCCAGCATCTTGCTGGTCGAGACCCCGGTGTCGGAAACCGAGGGCGTGCACGGCTTCCCGCAGATCATCACGGCCGAGGAATACGTGCTCAAGCACCACCTCGGCGACGTGATCAGCCAGAGCTTCAGCGCCACCGAGCAGACCTTCGCCAACGCCGCCGCGGTCCAGGCGCTGCGCGGCGCCTACCAGCTCGCCGCGCGGGATGGCGTCACGGTGCTCGCCGCCTCGGGTGACTCAGGCGCCGCCGACGTCGGGCTCGACCAGACCACCTACTACCTGCACCCGGTGACCTCCTGGCCGGACAGTGACCCCCTGGTGACCGGGGTCGGCGGCACGCAGCTCCACTTCAGCGCGCAGGGCACGCCCACCGCGCCGACGGTGTGGAACGACACCTACAACAAGGCGGCGAACGAGTTCGCCGACGGCTACGCGGGCCCGAACCCGCTGGCTGGCGGCGGCGGCCTGTCGGTGCGGTTCGGCCGGCCGTCGTACCAGAAC
>JBAUAY010000108.1:0-4070 GCA_049676235.1 Streptosporangiaceae bacterium | reverse complement strand
GTAGCACGATGCGGTGGGGGCTGGAGCTGGGCGGAGGTCGGCATCATCGGCAAGGGCCTGGACGGCAACCTGCATGCCTTCGAATAGGTGAACGGCAGCTGGACGAAGGTTATCGGCTAGAAATGATAAGGGCTCCTGGGGGAGAACAGCCCCCAGGGACCTTGGTGATGCATCAGCTGGCGGCCTGGATGGTGACCGTGGGCACGCGCTCGCCGGCCGGGACATCGAAGGCGAACAAGCCGGTCGCCGTCTTGCCTGCCGGCAGGACACACGTCGCCGGGTTCACCGGACCTTCAGGTGCATAGATGTCCGCGCAGCCGGTCAGTGTGATCGGGGTGTACTTCGTCTGCGGTGCCCCTCCCCCCAGCGCGCTGCTCTCCGTGGTCCCGGAGGTGAAGTTCACCAGCTCCTCACGGCGCGGTGTACTGATGTGCAGCGTCCATTCTCCCTGCGGGCCGGTGAAGGCAACCTGGACCGAGCAGCTCTCGCCGTAGAGGGCGTGCCCGTCACCCCAGCCGGATATGTACGGGGTGCAGCTGTAGCTGGATATCACGGCCGGGGCCGGATGATGAGTGGTCGATGCCGAGGCTGCCCCCTGGGTAAGGACGGCGATGGCAGCCGCAGCGGTCAGCACGGCGGGGGTTCTTAGGTTCTTGAGCTTCAGGTTCATGATTCTAGACCGAGGTCAGCTTCCCGATAAGTCCCATTGGGATCACCTTCTACTCTTCAACCTACTCCCCCACCTGCACCGTCATCGCCAATTAGCGTGAGGGGCACCCGCTATCCTGCACTGTGTGTAGCCAGGTGATCATGCTGAGTCCGTACCTCCTGGCCGACCTCGCCACCTCTGCAGCAATAAAAGGGTGGGACCGGATTGGCTGAGGATTTCGATTAGATTGCGCTGAGCAGGGCCGAGAGCGTCGTGGGAGCCCGGGGGTAGCAGAGGCCACGGATGGTCTCCTCGGCCGGTACAGACGCTCTCAGCCTCGTGCAGCGGCCTTCCGGCGGGCCTGCTCGGCCGCGTAGCCTGCCTTTGACCTGGGCTTGGTGTCCTTGGCACCGGGCCGCCTGCCTCCGATGGGCTTGCCTGACCTGGTGCCCTCACGACGGGCGCGTTCCATGCCTGCCCTGACGCGTTCGCTGCGGCGGCGGCTCTCCTGCTCGGCGACCCACGCCGCGAAGCTGATCAGCACCGCCTGGATCTCGGGTGAGCCGGTCAGCCAGGGCTCCTTGACAGACACGATGGAGACGTGCCGCTGGCCGAACTGGCGGAACAGAGACAGCGCCTCCTCGGACGCGCTCTTGCCGGCCTCGCTGCCGGACCGGACGATGCGGTCGAGCGCCCAGATGATCACGATCGTGAAGTGACCCTGCTGGGCGTCGTCCAGGGCCTGCTGGACCGCCTTGCGGTACTCGGGTCCTTGCTTCCACGCCGAGTCGCTGATGCTGTACGTCCGGGTGATCGTATAGCCGTGGTGGGCGCAGAACCGCTCGACGTCGGGCACCTGGTTGTCGGTCGTCTGGCCGTCGCCGCTGACGATGCCTGTCGCGCTGATCACGCCCGCCGGGCTCGCGAGTACCGGCAGAAGTACCCCGAGAGGACGCCCGCCGCGCGGATGAAGCTGGAGTTAAGCCAGCTGCGGAAGCAGGTCAGCGCAATGCGCGCGATCCTCGGCGGTGGCCAGGTGACCCCGTGACGGAATCTTGGATCACGGCCTTTCTCGACGCGGTGATTGCAGCCGACCAGATCGAAGGCCGGGCCAATGAGCTGAACGAGTCAGCTGCCCGGGGCTTACTGCAGTGGTGCATGAACCCGGATCGGCCTGGCGTCGGTGGTGGTGGCAGCGGGACCTTCAGCCCGAAATGCGTCATGTGCGGTCAGCCAGCACACGTGCCCGCGCTGGCAGGTGCCGAGAGCCACGGCGACCCGTTAGACCATATGTGGCTGTGCCACGTCCATCGCTCGGCGATGCAGTCAATCCTCGGCCGTCCGAGTTCGCCTGGCCGTCCCGAGCGGTCAGCTCACGATCAGCGTGCCGACCGGTACCGCAGCCTGCGGCGTCCGCACCGTGACCAGGGTCCGACACCGCCGCCGCCGCGCATGCCATCCAGCTCGCCGCCCAAGCCGTCACCGCCACGGATGCCGAGACCGTAGTGAATAACTCCATCGCCTACCGGTGCACCACCTGCGGCATGGTCGTGCCGGTGACCGACTTGCGCTTCTATCTCGGTCGCCTTGACGGCGGGTGGCCCCGGCTGCCGGTGCCGTGCCGATCGCAGGCCATGCCTATTAGGCCTTAGATTTTTTGATCACTGTCGCCGTGGCGGTCAGCGTGCCCTCGGCCTTGAGCGATACCCCGGCGAATATTTGATTGAGGAACTTAAGGACATAATCCGTTGTCGTGCTGTTCTCATCCAAGGTTACAGTCTGGATGTTCTCTGAATTAGCAATCTTGGTACCGCCCTCTTGGATGCCGAGCGGGCTGACAATTATGCCGCCTTGTGCTCCTGTATCCATGATTCGATAGGCCAATGCCGCTACTTGCTTTTGCTTTTGCTTACTATAGCGACGGCATTCAATTATTACGAACCCTCCTTCATTATTTTTCACCCCCTTCCAGTCAATCTCCCACGTGGTTCCAGAACGATTACCGACGAGAGTTTGCTTACCTTCTACTTTTTCCAAGCCGAGGACCTCTGTGATTTGGCCCAAGAGATAGGTGGCTACTTCCTCATATGTCTTCCATTTGCTATCTTCTGGCACGTCGTTCCTTTCAGCCTTGATGGTCAGGTACGCGGAAATCAGTTTACTGAGGTTCGCCGCGCGCGTTCCGGGCCGGGCCCTCGCCTTCAGGACCGCAGGGTCGGCCGAGGTCTCCAGGGTCAACGGCGCGCGCCGAAGGTGCGTCCGCGCGCTGCGGGATACGGAGCACCGTTGGGGTCGGCCAAGCCGGATGTCGCCTGAACCCGCCAGGATCAGGCTTACCCAGGCTTTCGGGCCGCCGTAACCGCCATACTGGGCGGCGTGGACGTTCTGGGCACGGTGATCAACTGCGTGCTCCTGGTGCTGACATTCGCCGTCGTCTGGTTCGCCTGGCAAACGGTCAGGGAGAGCAGAAATGCCACCACGGCCGCTCAGGAGACGGTTACCGCTATAGGGAAGCTGCTGACGGTGGCCCAGGAGACTGCGGCGTCATCGGCGGCCTCGGGGAAGCAGCCCGCCAGACGGTCGAGATCGCGCGGGCGGCGCGGCAGGCTGACGAGCGTCACCGGCAACTGGAGCAGTTGCGCGAGGTGGGCCGGACAGTGCAGCGGATCAGGCTGAGCGCGCTGGAGGCTGACCGCCTCGAATCAATTACCCAGGAAGTGAACCCACGCTGGAGGTCTGCGGACCAGAACCTTCTCGGGATACTGCTGGTGGGCGTTGAACCACCACTGCCGAACTGCAAGGCGCTGGTCGGTGAGAGCCAGACTGGCCAGGTAATGACTAAGGCCGTCGCAGCGGAGAACGAACTGGAGACCGTGTTTCACGGTCTTGGCGTCGGCCAGGCCCTTCAGTGACATGCTCCCGCTGGCCAGCGCCGGAGGGCAGATCGTTGCCAACGAGCCATTAAGGATACGTGTTTATCGTATTCCATATCCAATCACAATGCCGCCTGTGAGTATCTTGCGAAATCCAGCAACACAGGCTAAGGATGACCTTAGGAAGAGACTACCCAACCAAAGGGGAAGGTAGCGCCTGTTCCCGTATGTCAGCTCGGATACCCGGGTCCGGTCCTTTTCAAGTATCCAGGCCAGGCGGGTACCAGGACAAAACCAAAAGGTGGGGGGAACGATGAAGAGAGTCTTCGCCAGACCGAGAAGCCTGCTGCTAGTCGTCGCCTTGGCGGTGACGGCCGCCATGTGTACCGTAAGTACGGCCAACGCCGCCTCATCTGCCAGGGAGACGGTCGTCCCGGCCGCGCCGTCGAACCTGACCGCGACGGCGGTCAGCCCGGACTCCGTCCGGCTGACCTGGACGAACAACGCCGCTAACCAGTCCGGGGTCGTGATCAGCCTCGACGGCGTGG
>JBAUAY010000107.1:0-2936 GCA_049676235.1 Streptosporangiaceae bacterium | reverse complement strand
TCCGGCCGCCGGCCGGATAGGCGATGTTGTTCCCGAAGAAGCTGTTGCCCCCGATATAAACCGGCGAGACCCGGAAGGACGTGGTGGAGAAGTCGGCGTTCATGATCGACAGGCCGTCGGCGACCATCGTCCCGCTGCCGATGATGCTCAGGTACGGGGTCTCGTGCCCAACCTCCGTGCCGAAATTCGACCCGGTCTGCTCGACCTCGCCCAGGTCGTACCCGAGCCAGCGCAGGTAATAGACGATGAACGAGCTGTCACCGAACAGGTGGGTGAAGAACTTCACCCCGGTCATCCGCACGATCGCCCGGTGGATCCGGTCGTGGAACCCGAACAGGGGATAAACCTTGACCGGCTTGACGAACACGCTGAGCAGGCGGGGCAGCGTAGCCACGGCGAGCAGGCCGAGGAGCACCGAACCGAAGAACAGGACCAGCGAGATGACGAGCGCGTTAGCGTAGAGCCCCGGCGAGGTGATCGCTTCGGTGCCAGGATCCAGCACCCGGCCGAGCATCGGCACCGCGGTCAGCAGGAAGAACGCGCCTCCCTCGATCAGCGGCAGGTACAGGAAGAACACGCAGAACAAGGTGGCGGCGCTGAACCTGAACCGGCGGAACGCGCCGTAAGGCTTGGAAGAGACCCTCAGGTAGTTCAGGTCGGTACGCTGGGCGGGGGACCCGTGCCAGCGCTGCGCGACCGGGACCTTCTGGCCGCTGAACAGCGCGGAGGCGTGGCCGAGCTGTGACACGTCGCCCATCGAGGTGTTGATGTCCAGCACGGTCTTCTCGCCGATGAACACGTTCCGGCCGATCGTGACCGTGCCGGTCTGGATCCAGCCCGCGTGCGCCCGGTAGCAGCCGAAGTACGACTCCTTGCGGATCACCGTGTTCGCGCCGATGGTGAGCAGGTCGGTGCATACCGGCACATGGCGGGAGAAGATCACGGTGCCCCGCCCGACCTTGGCGCCAAGCGCCCGCAGATACCACACGTACATTGGAGAGCCGACGGTCAGGAAGGCCAGCGGGTTCGACCTGACCAGCGTCTTGACAATCCAGAAACGGACGTAGCCCAGGCTCCAGATGCGGATCTGCTGCGGCTTCCACCGGCCGATCAGTACCCACTTGGCCAGGATCGGAACGGTGCACAAGACGATGAAGCCCGCGCCGCCGAACGCCACCGATCTCAGGTAGATCTCCTCGTAGCCCCCCTTGGCGGCCGATATCCATTCGTAGGCCCGGGCACCGACGATCGCGGCGACCCACGCGTACCCGAGAAAGAACAGCAGCTGCAGCGCCCCGCACATGAGGTACTGCCGCGTGCTGGCCGGCGCCGCCGGCCGGACCAGCATCGGATCCCGCGGCCGGATCAGGGTGGCTATCGCGTCCACGTCCACGTTGGCCTCGACCTCGGCCAGCCAGAACGACTCCGCCAGGCTCCTGATCGTCGGATGCGCGTAGATGTCCTTCATCGACACCGACGGCAGGTCCTCACGCTTGCGGACCCGCGCGCAGAACTTGGCCATCACCAGCGAGTCGGCGCCCAGATCATCGAAGAAGTGGCTATCGACCGGCACCTGCTCGACCTTCATCACGTCGGCCAGCATCTCGGCGAGCATTCCCGCGGCGCCGGTCGCCGGCTCGGCGGTTAGGGTCCCGGCCAGACTTCCCATCACGACCTCCCGGATGAGAAGGCGTTCTGCTGAGCGGCCTGGACCGGAACGTCGAATTCGCTGCTGAGCACGTCCTTGCCGTAAATGGCTTCGATCCAGTTGGTCTGATAAACGGTGTCAAGGTAGCGCTCGCCCAGGTCGGGCGCGATGGCCACCGCGGTCAGGCCGCTCGCGTCGTGCCGCGACAGCCAGTCCATGGCGCCGCTGACCACCGTGCCGGTGGAGCCGCCGAACAGGAACCCTCGCCGGGCCAGCCGATGGCAGGCCCGGATGGTGTCCGCCTCCTCGACGCGTACCACCTCGTCCACATATGAGTCATCAAGCAGCGGCGGGCGGACGGTCATGCCGAGGCCAGGGATCATTCGGCGGCCTGGACGCCCGCCAAATATCACCGAGCCGAAGCTGTCCACGGCGACAATCCGCACCGGGCGGTGCCAGTCCCGGAACCAGCGCGCGCAGCCCATCAAGGTCCCGGTGGTGCCTGCCCCGACGAACAACACGTCAAGCTGCGGGAACTCGCGGGCAATGGCCGGCGCCGTGGTGCGATAGTGCGCCTGCCAGTTGCACGGGTTGGCGTACTGGTTGAGCCAGACGTAGCGGTCATCCGAAGCGCACAGCGCCCGCACGTAATCAAGCCGCGCGCCGAGGAAACCGCCAGACGAATCCGGGTCGGTGACGATATGCACCTCGCTGCCCAGCGCCTCCATCAGCAGCCTGGTCGACAAATTGCAACGGGAATCGGTCACGCACAGGAACCGGTAGCCCTTGCTCGCCGCGATCATGCTCAGCGCCACGCCCAAATTTCCCGACGAGGACTCGATCAGGACTGACGCTGGCGTCAGCGCCCCGTCTCGCTCGGCGGCCTCCACCATCTCGGTCGCGGCCTTCAGCTTGATCGAGCCCGCGAAGTTGAAGCCCTCGCACTTCAGGAACAGCGAACGCCCGAAGATCGACCGCAGGTCGACGTAGAGATCGTCCTCGTTGAAGGCTTGCGGAACGGATATAACAGACACGATGGCCCCCTTTATCTCTCATCGTTGGACAGAGGGCTCAGGCGCTCACTTGATACAACACAACCTGCTGCGGCCCCGGCGGAGCCCGCGGATCACAAGGTCCGGTAGGCGCGAATCACTCAAACCAGCGAGAAGCCCAGCCCGAGAGCATCCGCTGCCAGCCTGGCCGGAAGGCTTGGCGCGTCTGGCCATCAGATCCGGCCGGCTCGATGTTCCATGGGTGTGGCTTTTCTCGAGTGAGTTTGGTGTGCCGT
>JBAUAY010000106.1:0-14934 GCA_049676235.1 Streptosporangiaceae bacterium | reverse complement strand
GGCGAACCAGCCGGTCATGGCCGCCCCGAAGTCCGGGTCTCCGTACGGGAATGACCAGCCGCCGTGGGCGAAGCCGCCGCCGGGATCCTCGTCGGGGCCGCCGGGTGCTTGCATGACGCCGTCGAGGCTCAGGAAGGTGTGCAGGGTCAGCCGCATCATCGTCTCCTTTGCTAAATGCGCGGGTTCCGTCATGTTGTCAGACGGGCCGGACCCTCCGCACTCATCGCACCCGATGGTCCTGGCCGCCGTCGGGCCGTGCCGGGCGGCACCATCGGAATGTGCCGGGGATAAACGGGCGGCCAGTTCCGGTGCCTCCGGCGAGGTCTGTCCAGACGCCGGCAAGATAGGCGGTGCAGGCGGTGCGGGCTCAGCCGGTTCAGGCAGCCCCTTCTTGACCTGCGGCGCGGCTACCCCGCGACTGGCCAGGCGGTACCGCTGCATGGGGCTTTGCGGCATGGACGGCAGCCAGGTGACACTCCAGGCCCGGGCATCCAGGGCCGCCGCATCCCGGATGTCCTGCTCGATTCCGCCGACGGCCTTCAACGCCGCCGCCCGCAAGCTGGCGCCGCTGACGCCGAGCGCTGCCGCCACGGTGACCAGGCTGGTCCACACCTTGGCCGTCCCGCTGCTGTTCGCCGTGGCCAGGTACAGCAGTCCTCCGGTGGCCGCGGCAATGACCAGCACGACCGGCCAGAACCGCCGGATGATCGTCAGCATAAGCAGCCGGGCGCTTCGCACTATCGACTGGCCGGCGTGGACCCACGCGTCGATGCTGGTCTGGCCGCTTAGGTCCGTCTCACCAGCGAGTAGCGCGTACCAGACTGACGCCTGAGTGCGCAAGGCGGCCACTACCGAAGTATGCGCTGTCGCCCATCCGTCTTTGATCTCAGACGCGTTGATGTCGGTCCAGTCCTGCCAATTCTGCAGCGACCGGCTCAGGGTGGCGGCTGATTGCGGCGGAAGCGCACCCCCCGCCTCGGAGAGCCACGTTTGCAAGGTAGCCAGCCGATAGCGGCCGAACTCTCGCAGGACGAACTCCCCGCCCGCCTTCTCATCGGGCAGCCAGCACGTATCGCTCAGCGCCCGGCCCAGCTGATAGGCGCTGAGTTGCGGATGATTGTCGACGAGCTGGTGGAGGATCTGCAGGTGCAGGGCTTTGACGGCAGCCGTGAATTTCTCGTGATCAGGGATATTCCAGGCGGCCTTGATATCCGCGTCCGAGAGGCCGCCAGGCAACGACGTAAGCAGCTTCTCCAGCTCGAGGAACGCTATATCCATGTAACTGTCTGCGCCGAGCTCGGAGACGGTGGGCAGGTGAGCCGAGGTATCGTTTACTCGCCGGTGCTGAAGTGGACCGAATAGCTGGGCCATCAGCCACCCGAGCGCGAACATCGAACCCACGGGCAGGGTCTGGTTAGCCGTTGCATCGACAGCCATGAGCGCCTCCTGGACACGGCCGCCCTCATTCGGGGCGCGGTGTAGGACTGATCGCCGCTTGCTCTTATCCAGAGGGCGAGCGGCCCCGAAAAATACAGCTCAGCAGCCCTCGCCGGCTAGTCGGCCGGTCGGCGGCCTGGCCGACGCGGGACCGAAGGCGAAGCAGCGCTGGCTACCGCCGGAGCGCTCGCGGCGTACGGGTATGTCTCGGTTGCCGCACAGCGGTCTTGGCGTGATCGCGCGGCGCCGGTCCCGCCGCCGCTATCGGCCTGATCCGCGATATGTGTGCCGACTTCCCGGCCCACTGCGGACGGATGGCTACTAGCCATTTTGGTGGTGTGAATTTATTTCCCGGTGGTCTAGCCTGTTAACGTTGTCCCCCCGAAGGGCGGCAACATATCCGGCGCCAGGGAGGTCGGGATGGCAGATCAAACGAGTGGCTCAAATCCAGCCCAGAACACAGGTGATCTGCTGGGCGGGCCGGATCGGGGCGGAGAAGACGAGCTGGGCGGGCCGGATCGGGGCGGCGAAGATGAGCTGGGCGGATCGGATCGGGGCCCGGAGGATGAGCTCGGCGGGCCGGACCGGGGCAGCGAGGATGAGCTGAGCGGGCCCGGGCAGGCTTAGCGCTGGCTGGCCGAGGCCGCCTGAGTGAGCGGCCTGAGGGGTCATTCGCCGCCCGTGGTCTACCAGCGACCGCGGTGCACGACCTCGCCGAACGGCCGCCGCCTGGGGTTGTTGATCGGCGCCAGCGGCCGGTCAGCCGGATAGCCGAGCGAAATAAGCAGGGCCCAGTTGCGGTCCTCGGGGAAACCCAGCAGCTCGCGGGCGAGCTCTAGGTCGGCGACACCGGCGTGGCAGCTGCCGATGCCCAGATCGGCGGCCGCCAGCATCATGGCCATCGTCGCCTGGCCCAAGTCGAAATGGGCCCGGTGGAACTCGTTATCGGCCGCCGGGCCGATCACCACGATCGTCGCCGCTGAGCCGGCCACGTGACCCGCGCCCCGCCAGACCTTGGCCAGCTCACGGAGCTGGGCGTGGTCGGTGACGACGATGAAGTCCCAAGGCTGCCAGTTCTGTGAGGACGGGGACCTGCGCCCGGCCTCGAGGATCTGGTCCAGATCTTCCGCCGGAATCGGGCGATCAGCGAAGGATCGTACGTTGCGGCGTGAGGTAATCGCGTCCCAGGTCTGCATGAAGGTCTCAACGCTGGCTACGGCGCGTTCATTCTCGACCGCCTGCCGTCCCCGTGCTGAGCGCTAGGATCGGCCCATGTCCGGACAGGCTGGGAATGGGAACCAGGGGTCTTCGGCCCGGGAGACGGCGCCGGGCCTGGACACCGGGCACGCCCACTCGGCTCGCGTCTACAACTACTGGCTGGGCGGCGAGGACAACTTCGCCGCTGACCGCGAAGCCGCCGAGCAGGCGATCGCCGCGAATCCCGGCATTGTGGCTGACGTACGGGCGAACCGGGCCTTCCTGGTCCGAGCGGTGCGTTACCTGACAGCGGAGTGCGGCATCCGCCAGTTCCTTGACGTCGGCACCGGGCTGCCCACGGCTAGCAACACCCACCAGGTGGCGCAGGCGATCGCCCCGGACGTACGGGTCGTCTACGCAGACAATGACCCGATCGTGCTATCGCACGCCCGTGCCCTGTTGTCCGGTACCCCGGAAGGCGCGTGCGATTACGTAGACGCGGACCTGCGCGACACCTCAGCCATCTTGCGGGCAGCGTCGGCGACCCTGGACCTTAGTCAGCCGGTTGCGCTCATGCTGTTGATCATCTTGCACCTGATCTCTGACGCAGACGACCCGTACGACATCGTGGCCACGCTGTTGAGGGCTTTGCCGGCGGGCAGTTACCTGGTGCTCGCGCATCCGGCCAGCGACATCCGCGCGGCGCAGATGGCAGAAATGACCAAGCGGGTGAACCAGCGCATGAGCGGGCCGAGGGCAACCATGCGTGACCGGGCGGCGGTCACGCGCTTCTTCGATGGGCTCGAACTGCTCGAGCCGGCTGTGGTCCAGCCTCAGCAATGGCGGCCCGAGCCGGGCATTCTCAGCCAGCCCCAGGTGACAGCCTGGTGCGGAGTAGCGCGGAAGCCATAACGCGTCAGATTGTCCGGAGTCACCACTGTGCGTTGTACCGACGACCCTCGCCGCCGTCGTGCGACTTGTCCGAGTCGTAGCTTGGCGTAAGCGCGCCGTGGCTAATCCGCTGCTGACGGGTGGGCAAGACGCGCTCCAGGCTTCTGTGCACGAACCTGTGGATGACTTGTGTAAAACGGTGCCGGCTCTGTGTACAGGCGAGGGAAATGCTGGGGATTGCTGTTCGGGACCACGTTAATAACAGCGTCTTTAGCTGGGAAAACACGATCCACACCCTGTGCATAGAAGAAGATTAAAAATGTCCACGCGCCACGCCGTAATATTTCATTTGTAAACCAAAACTTTATGTTAAGTATATCCAGCTGTAATTCAGAGTCGGGACCGTGAAAGCTTAAAAGCTCAAGACGGTTAGCTCGGGCGCTTGGAAAAGGGGAGGACAAGCGCGATGGTGGCACACGCCCACCGGGGCAAACCAGGCGCTTGCTGACAACAGGACCCGTTCCCGGCCGGCGGATGACCGCCCGGCATGACCGTGGATGGTCCGCTGGCAGCACCGCCTGGGACGCGCCAGGACGCGCAGCCACCGCCCGGTCCGTCAGTTCAGTGCACGCGCCTGTCCTAGGACAGGTCACCCGCAACTGGACGGCGCTCACCATCGGCCCAAGGGGAGGCCCGACATGAAGATCAAGATCCGGCCAGACGACGTCAGCACGCTCCAGATGAACGACTGGCTTGCCGAACTGCGGGACGACGACGGCACCGGGCCGCTCGGCCATGGCGGCTCGGCGCCGTCCAGCGGCGCCGTCGCGCCAGCAGTCCCCGCCGAGCCCGAGCCTACTGTGCCCGCTGCGCCCGTCGAACGTCCTGTCCTCGCCGAGCCCGCTGTCTTCGCCGCCGAGCCTGCTGTCTTCGCCGAGCCCGCCGTGCCCGCCGTCCTCGCCGGGCCCGCTGCCCCTACCGAGCCCGCCGCCCCCGCCGAGCCCGCTGGAGCTACTGTGCGGGCCGTGATCGGTGATGAGCTGCGGATGCCGATCATGTGGTGCGAGATGGGTTCCTGCATCTCCTGGCATTCCGATCCCGCCGCGCTCGGCTTGGGTGACGCGCGCGCCCGCGCGATCGATGCCGGCTGGCGCATCGACGCCTTCGGCCGGCTGGCCTGCCCGCAGTGCCAGCAGACCGACCGAGGCTTCCGGGTCTCTCGCCCGGTCGTGCTGTGGGACCGGCACACGGCCATGGCCATGGCCGCCCGGATCGCGAGCTTACGCGGCCACTGGATGGCATCCGGGAAGCCGGTGAGCACGGATGGGGTCCTGATGATCCAGGAATACGCCGGGGATGCCTTCCCCAGTCAAAGGCACCACGCAGGTACCCGCACGTCCTCCTCCCGCGACGAGTTTGACCTCGCGGCCGTGGCCACGCGCCCGTCACACCTGGAGGGCCGGGCCGGCCGTCGCTGGCTGATGCTGGCCGCGGAGATGGCCGGCCTCGCGAATGGCAGCGGGCGGCCGGCGCCGAATCCCGTTCCGGCGATCCGGCCTGGCCTGCCGCGAATCGCCACGCGCGCGCTTAGCGCTGACGCCGTATCAGTCCGCGCCGCCCGGGACTTTACCGTCACCACCTTGCACCGGTGGGGCATGGCCGAACGCAGCCAGGACATCGCGATCGTCGTGTCTGAGTTGCTGACCAACGCGGTGCGGCACGCCCTGCCCGGATCCGGCCAGACCCGGCCCCGGCGGCCGATCCGGCTCGGCCTGCTCCAGCCTGGGCCCTGCGTGCTGTGCGCGGTCGCCGACCCGAGCAAAGCGGTTCCAGCGCCGCAAGCGCGTGGTTCCCTCGCCGAGACCGGCCGCGGGCTGCACATCATCTGTGCCCTTAGCGACCAGTGGGGTTACGCGCCGAGTGACACCGGAAAGGTCGTGTGGGCCATGTTCTACCCGGGGTTAACGGTGTGCGGCCGGCTCGCTCAAGTCGCAGTATTGCAGTAGGTACTGCAATACTGCAACAAACGCCCACGTCCGTGCGGTGCCGGGTGGACTGGTGCCACACGTGTCAGGCCCGACGCCGGATCAGTGACCGGCGACCTGGCCGCCGTCGATGTGCAGGATCTCGCCGGTGATGTACGGCGATGCCTCCAGGAACAAGATGCCGTCGACGACGTCGCTGACCTGGCCGACGCGGCCGAGCGGCGGAAGCTGGTCACCGAGTCCCTCATAGCTGTCCGCCGGGTGCATCGGTGTCTGGATGATGCCCGGCGAGACGGCGTTGACCCGGATGCCCCGAGAGGCGTACTCGACCGCCAACGACCGGGTGGCCGAGGCCAGGCCGCCCTTGGTCAGCGCGGTCAGGACCGAGGGCGTGCCGGAGTTCGGGTATTCCGCGATGCTGGCCGAGATGTTGACCACGTGGCCGCCGTACCGCTTCAGCATCTCGGCGATGGCCCGCTGGGTTATCAAGAAGAATCCGGTGAGGTTGACCCCCACCACCACGGCGTAGTCCTCGGCGGTGTAGTCGGTGAACGGCTTGGAGACGAAGACGCCGGCGTTGTTGATGAGGGTGTCGATGCGTCCGAACCGTCTCAGTGCTTCGCCGATGATCCGGTCGGCGGTGGCGGGGGCGGTGATGTCGCCGTCGACGGTGACCACATCAGGGTCCTCGGTCGGCTTCATCGTGCGGGCGGTAGCGACCACTCCCCAGCCTTGCCGGCGGTAGGCCGCGACCAGGCTCGCGCCGATGCCCTGGGAGCCGCCGGTGATGATGGCGACCTTCTGGCCCGTTGGGTTCATGACGTTCGGGCCGTCGCCTGCGGGCGGATGATCCCCGGGTCGCTGGGATGCGGCGACAGCGGCGTGGCGTGTACGGTCATCCAGGAGGCCAGCGGCAGCGCCTCCAGGATCGCCTGCATCTGGTCCGCGTCGCGGGCTTGCCACAGGCCGAGCGAGTGCCCGTCGCCGGGCAGGGTCCACAGCCGGAGCAGGTGTCCCTGGCCAGCCAGGTCATGCGCGGCCTGCGCCTCGCGGGCCTCGGTATCCGCCACTACATCGGGGGCTTGGCCCGGCGGGACGGCCAGGATGAAGGTGACCAGGAACTCCGCGGCCTTGTCTGCTGTCTCGGCCGCCGCAGGCGGGTCGTTCGGGTGCGGCGAGAGCGGCGTGACCTCGTCGGTGCGCCACACCCGCAGCGGCATGGACGCGAGGACCTCCTCGAGCCGGTCGCCGTCGGCCGCGGCGAACAGCCCGAGCGTACGCCATTCGCCCGGCAGCAGCGGCGGCCGCCACAGGCGCAGCAGATGTCCGGCCGCCACGAGCTCGCGCGAGTGGGCAGCCTCCCGGGTACGGATGTCCTGGACGGCTTGTTCCGGCGTTCCGTCCGGGACATGGGTGGTCATGTTGACGAGATATTCCATCGTCAGGCACCTCCTGGACTCGCTGATGGCGATCCGGCCGCGGTCGGCTGGCGGGTGGCCGCGATCTGGCCGTGCAGCGCTTTCAGCGCGTCGACGTAGATCTCGGAGAACGTAGGGAAGGGCTGGATGACATCGCGCAGCACCTCGATCGGCACCCCGGCGCGGATGGCCAGCGTGGCCTGCTGCAGCCACTCGCCGGCCTCGGGGCCGAGCGCGTAGGCGCCGGTCAGCCGCTCGCCGTCGCTGAGCAGGGTGAGGAAGCCGTTCGAGGTGGCGTAGGCGTGGGTGTAGGTGGGCGTCTTGGCCACCTCGGATAGTAGCGCGGTCGCGCTGAACGGGGCCTGCGCGGCGCCGACGGAGGCTGCTTGCGGGTCGGTGTAGACGACGTCCGGCACGGCCTCGTAGTGGGCCTCTCGTGACTCGCCGAGAATGTTCGCGGCGACGACCTCGCCCTGATATTTGCCGACGTGGGTCAGCAGCCGCACGCCGTTGACGTCGCCGATGGCCCACAGGCGGTCCCCGGCGCGCAGGTGCGTGTCGACTCCGATGCCCTGCGGGCCGGCGTGGGCGCCGACCGTCTCCAGGCCGGCGGGGACGCGGGGGCGCCGGCCGGTGGCCACGAGCAGATGGTCGCCGCGCAGCTCGGGACCACCCTCGAGGGACATGACGTAGTCGTCGCCGTCGCGCCGCGCGGCGGCCGCGTGCATGCCCAGGAAGAGCTCGATGCCGTCGCGCCGCAGGACCTCGCCGAGCGCGTGGCCCAGCGGCGCGGGCTCGCGGGCGAGGACATGCTCAGCGCCCTCGACGAGGGCCACCTCTCCGCCGAGGCGGCGTACGGCCTGCGCCATCTCGGCGCCGACCGGGCCGCCGCCGAGTATCAGCAGGCGCCGCGGGACGGCTTTCATGCCGGTCACCTCGCGGTTGGTCCAGATGCCGTCGAGCTCGCGCAGACCCCGGACGGGCGGCACGACCGGATCAGAGCCGGTCGCCAGGACCACCTGCCGGGCGGTGTGGCGTACGCCGTCGACCTCCACCACGCCCGGCCCGGCGAGCCGGCCGGTCCCGCGCAGCAGCCCGATGCCCTTGCCCGCCAGCCAGCGCTCCTGCCCGGCGTCGGAATAGTCAGAGACCATGAAGTCGCGCCAGGCGAGCGCCGCCTCGACGTCCACCTGCGCGCTGGCCGCCGCCTCGCGTGCCCCTTGCACCGCTTCGCCCGGGCGCAGCAACGTCTTGGACGGGATACAGGCCCAGTAGGAGCACTCACCCCCCACCAGCTCGCGCTCGACGAGGGCGACCCGCAGGCCGCCCTCGGCGAGCGCCCCGGCGCAGTGCTCGCCCGGCGAGCCGCCGCCCACGACGATGACGTCGTAGTCGGGGTTCACGGGCTAACTCCCTGCGTTACCGCGGAGATGCAGGTCGCTGGCACGGGTCTCACCGGCCCGGCAGGCGGGTCGTGATCTCCTGGACGTACCAGCGGTTGCCGTCCGGGTCGCTGAACGAGATGAACGAGCCGTAGCTTTGGTTATTCGGTGCCGGGCCAGATGCCCGTCCCGCGGTCCCGGCGTGGTGGAACACCCCGCCCGCGTCGTGGAAGACCTCGCTCACCTCGGCGCCGCGGCTGATGAGCTCATCCCGGGCCGCTTCGATGTCGGCGGCGACCAACTGCAGGCCATCCGCCGAACCCGGGGAGGCCGAGGTGATCCCGGTGCCGAAGATGATCGAGCACTGCGAGCCGGGAGGCGTCAGCTGCACCACCCGGAAGTCCTCGCCCTTGGCGAAGTTGGCATCCAGCCGCCACCCCAGTCCCTCATAGAAGTCCTTGGCCTTGTCGACGTCGGAGACGGGGACCACGACGACCTCAAGTTTCATGTCCATGACGGCAATTCCTCTCGGGTTAGGGTCGGCGGCCTCGGTCGCCGTCACCGGGGTTGGTCCCTTTACCATCGCTCATGCGGGTGGCCGCCCGCCCCCGGGGAACACCCTGGCTCTTACCCTGGTCCGGGCCGCGTGATCGAACCTGTGGTCAACAAGGTGTGGGCCCTGCCATCACGATCCCGCGCCGAGCGTCCCGGTCGCGCCCGTAAGCACCCTGGCCGACACCCCGGTATCCGTCCGAGACCGGGGACGATGTGGCCCGTATCGGCAGGCCTTTACTTCAGCGCCGTCCTGGCCCCATCGGGTTCATGGCGGCGGCTCATGGCCTGGTCGAGCTCGCGACGGGAGCTGATGTCCAGCTTGGTGAACACCTTGCGCAGGTGCCACTCCACGGTGCGGGCCCCGATGAACAGCTGGGCGCCGATCTCCAGGTTGGTAAGCCCGTCCCGGGCCAGCTGGGCGATCTCCTCCTCTTGCGGAGTCAGGTCGTCGCGGGTGTCCTCGGTCCGCTTACGTACCCTCTCGCCGGTGGCCACCAGCTCGCGCCGGGCCCGTTCGGCCCAAGCCTGGGTGCCCATGGAGGCGAAGGCGTCAAACGCCGGCCGCAGCTGGCTGCGGGCGTCGATCCGCCGGTTCTCGCGGCGCAGCCATTCACCGTAGCTCAGCCGGGCCCGGGCCAGGTGGGTCGCCATCCGGGTCCGGCTCAGCCGCTCGATGGCCTCGCGATACTCCTCTTCGGCGGCACGCCCCTCGGCCACCAGCGCCCGGGACCGCGCCGCCGTACCACAGGCCCAGTCGCTGCCGCTCGCCGCGGCTATCTTCGACAGCCGGTCAGCTGCCGCGGCGGCGCGTTCGTGCTGATCGCTTCGCGTCGCGGCTTCCACCAGCTCATGCAGGGCCCAGGGCGACATGACGAGCTCGTCGACAGCGCTCGCGCGGTGCGCGTCCTCGGCGGCGAGCCCGTAGTTGCCGAGGCTGTTGTGGAGCACCGCGTTGGCGTACTGCGCGTACGTCAACGCTGTACCCTCGCCTCGGTCCGAGGCGCCTTCAACCATCACCTCGGTCAGCTGGGCGGCAGTCGCCGCGTCCCCCCGCCAGGCTGCGAGCAGAAGCGGGATGTAGGGCAGGTTGGCCGCCCTGATCCCCGGGTCGATGCGCTCGGCCTCGATCAGCAGAGCCTCCGCCGCCGATAGCTGGCCGGCCTGGATGTGGTTCTCGGCGAGATAGTCCAGCGCGAACGGAAGCCAGCTCAGCGTGCCGTTGGCCCGCGCCAGCCGAACCTGGCCGGCCGCGAGCTCGAACCACGCCTGATCGTCCCACAGGTCCATGGCGACCAGGTTGTACGAGACGCACAGCCAATTCAGCTCCTGCGGCTGCGCACGATACAGACGCAGCGCTTCCTTGAGCGTGGGGGCGGCGGCCTCGTATCCATCCGTCATGCGTACGGCCAGGCCGCGGAGCAGCAGTTGCGAGTGCGGCAGCGGCTCCGGGCCGAACGGCGCGACCCGGGCCGCCCGCGCGATCTCCTCAGTATCTTGTCCACGAGCGAGCCGGCCGGCGTAGATCGCGGCCACGAGGGCTTCGAGGTAGGTCTGTCGGGCCAGCTCGGCGTCCAGGGTCTGCAGTCGCTGGGCCGCTCGCAGCAGCAGCGGCGGCGCATCGCTGCCCCGCCGCAGCGCAAACGCGATCTGCGCCTGCATCTGCTGCACGTGCGCACCGCCCAGCTCGCCCAGCGGTCCGACCTCCGCCGTTACCAGCAGGGCCTGCGCGGCTTCGAAATCCCCCGCCGCGTACTTCGCCTCGGCCGCGGCGAGCGCCCGCGAGGCACGCTCGCCTGGGTCCGGGGTGAGCGCCACGGCGCGCTCCCAGAAGGCGGCGGACGCGGCCACCCCGCCCCGGCGCAGGGCCCGGCTGGCCGAGCTGATGAGCTCCACGGCCACCTCCTCGTCCGGGCCGGCCGTTGCGTGCGCGCGATGCCAGGCCCGACGGTCGGGGTCGACGTAGGGATCAGTCACGGCGGCCAGCGCGGCATGTGCGGCTCGCCGATCCTCGACCGTGGCGGCCCGGTAGGCGGCCGAACGCACCAGAGGATGCCGGAAGCGCACGTTCGAGCCGATGTCCACCAATCCGGCCGCGCCGACGAAGTCAATGGCCCTGATGTCCAGGCCGAGAACCTGAGCCGCCCGGAAGATCAGCGCCGAATCCCCGACCGGATCGGCGGCCGCGAGAAGGACCAGCCGCTGAGCCTCCTCAGGCAGGTTACCCAGGCGCGCTAGGTACTGGTCCTCGATGCGCTTCGGCAGATCTCCCGCGTCCGGAAGCGCGAACCCGCCGGCCAGTTCGGCTGCCCCCAGGCCTCGCCAGAGCTCGAGCAGGGCCAGTGGATTGCCGCGTGTCTCCTGGATGATCCGGTCCCGGACGCCCTCGTCGAGCGGGCCCGAGGTAAGTGTCGCCAGCAGCGCACGAGCCGGCTCTTCATCCAGCCCGCCCAGCTCGAGTTCGGGCAGGCCCGCCAGGTGATCCGGAGAGGCGACTCCCTGGGGTCCCTGAGGTCCCTGAGGTCCTTGGGGTGGCGTCCGGGCCGCGAACACCAGCGCGATCGACTCCGCCAGCAGGCGGCGCGCGACGAACCCGAGGATCTGGGCCGAGGCCTGGTCGAGCCACTGTGCGTCATCCACCATGCACAGCAATGGCTGCTCGTCGGACGTCTCCGCCATCAGGCTGAGCGCCCCGAGGGCGACCAGGAACGGGTCGGGGTTATGTCCCGAGGCAAGTCCGAACGCGACGCTGACCCCGTGTCGCTGGGGCTCGGCCAGCGAGTCAAGTCGGCCGAGCATCGGAGCGCACAGCTGGTGCAGCCCGGCGAAGGGAAGCTCCATCTCCGATTCGACCCCGATAGCGTGGATCACCCGAAAGCCGGACGCCTGCCCGATCAGGTGTCGCAGTAGCGCCGTCTTGCCGATGCCCGGTTCTCCCCGCACCACCAGGACGGCACTGTGACCGCTTCGCACGTTCACGATGAGCTGGTCCAGGATCTCCAGCTCAGCGGTCCGGCCGAGCAACTGAGGCGGGGAAGGCGCGGTCACCTCGAGCTCTTAGAGCACATCGGTCATGGACCGTTGAAGCACAGCCACCATGCCGACGTCTCCTCGTCACCCACTGGTCCGAAGGCTCGCGGGATTCCTCAGCCAACGCTACCCGCCACTTTAGACGGATCGCAATGAGAGCCTGGGTCAGCGCTGGGCGGGCTCGCGGCCCGTCCCGTCAGCGGCGGTGGGCTGCAGGCGGGCGCTCCACTTTTCCTCGATATGGCCGTAACGCCAGATGAGCAGGGCGACCAGCCAGGTGAGCAGGAACATGCCGACGATGACGAAGCCGGCCGTGTTGAGGTTGAAGCGGGACACCAGGCCCCAGAAGCCGCGGGACTGGCCGAGGCCCTTGATCTCGTAGGTGAGCAGGCTGAGCGTCTCGATCCCGCCGATGAAGAAGCAGATCGCCACGGACAGCCCGGTGATGGCCAGGTTGTAGTAGACCTTGCGGACCGGGTTGAAGAACGCCCAGCCGTAGGCCAGGTTCATGAACAGCCCGTCGGTGGTGTCCATGACCGTCATCCCCGCGGTAAACAGCACCGGCAGGCAGGCGATCGCGTACCAGGGGATGTGCCCGGAGGCCAGCAGCGCGGTCGTGGCCAGCAGGGCCACCTCGGTGGCGGTGTCGAAGCCCAGCCCGAACAGCACCCCGACCGGGTACAGCTGCCATTCCTTGCTGATGGCCTTCATCCAGCGGCCGAAGAACCGGTAGAACAACCCGCGGGCCTCCAACTGCCGCTCCAGTTCGGCCTCGTCGTACTCGCCGCGGCGCATCGAAACAAAGACCCGCGCGATCCCGGCCAGGATCACCAGGTTCAGCAGCCCGATCAGGAACAGGAACGACGCCGACACCACCGTCCCGAACAGTCCGCCGAACCGCTCCAGCGGCGAGCCGCTATCCGAGACCGCGGAAAACACGGTCTTCTCCGCCACGATGATCCCGGCCCCGATCGCGACCACGACCGTGGAGTGTCCGAGGGAGAAGAAGAACCCGAACCCGAACGGCCGCGGCTTCCCCGTGCCCTGCCGTTCACCCAGCACCTTGCGGGTGGTGTTGTCGATCGCGGAGATGTGGTCGGCGTCGAACGCGTGCCGCAGGCCCAGCGTGTAGGCCAGCACCGCCACCCCGATCCCCAGCCCCTTGTAGTGCGACGGCAGCACGAACACGAACAAGATGAAGAACCCGGCCAGGTGCAGCCCGGCGATCACGCCGTACATCGCCAACACCCGGGTCCGCTCGACCGGGGTCATCGCAGTGAACGACCGCCGGACCAGCCGGCCCATCCGCGGCGAACCTGATGCGGTCAAGACGGCGCCGCGGGAGGCCATGCTGTTCAGTGGAGTATTCATTTCAGAGCCATCTTTTGGGTCATCTCCTTCGCGGCGTCCGTGGCCTTCACGGTCGCGCCAGGGAGTAGCCGCTCGCGCCCGGCAAGGCCCTGGCCGGTACCCTGGTCGGCCATCCCCGGGATTACAGGCGAAGCAGGAGAAAAGCATGACCACCGAACTGGTACTACTCGGCACAGCGGGCGCGCCCATGCCCGTGGCCGGCCGCGCCGGGATCTCAGCCGCGCTCGTCGTCGCCGAACGAGTCTTCGTCATCGACTGCGGCCGCGGGTCGCCGTCGGCCTTCGCCGACGCGGGACTGGACTTTCGCCGTCTGGAAGCGGTGTTCCTCAGCCACCTCCATGCCGACCACGCCGGTGATCTGCCCGGCCTGCTCCTTTACCCGTGGGGATGCCGCGCGGGCGATGACGGTCCGCTCGCCCCGATCCGCGTCTACGGGCCGTCGCGACCCGAAACAATGCCGGAGGGCGATGCGATCTTCCATCGCGAGACCACGATCCACCCGGAACGGCCGGCCCCCGGCACGACGGACTTGGTGGAGAACATCCTGGCCGGCTACGCCTATCATCTGAACGTCATGCCGCTGGACGCACGCATGCCGGACGCGGGTGCGCTCGTCCGAGGGTTCGACATCCTCCTCCCGGCCCGGACGCAGCGTACCGCCCAGGTCCCGGTCGTCGTCTTCGACGACGGAGTGGTCAAGGTCACCGCCGTCGCAGTGACGCACGGCCGGGCGGTTCCGGCTCTGGCGTACCGTTTCGACACCGCGGACGGCTCGGTCGTCTTCTCCGGTGACACCGCCGTGAACGACGACCTGATCGGCCTCGCCCAAGGTGCCGACATCCTCGTCCACCACGTCGCCGACCTCGGTTACCTCGAGCGGCATGGCTTCACCGGTGCCGCCCTGGAACGGATGGCCGCGCTTCACACCGACGTCACCGAGGTCGGAAGCGTCGCCGAACGCGCAGGCGTCCACGAGCTCATCCTCAGCCATTTCCTTCCGGCCGAACCGGATGCGATCCCGGCGGCTGACTGGGCAGAACGCGCCGGCCAGGGCTTCAGCGGCAGAACCACCGCGGGCCGCGACGGCCTGCGGCGAACGCTCCCTCGCGTCGGGAAATGACCAGGGCACCGGCCAGGGCATTCCACCGGCGCGTCCGGCGCCGCCGGACGCGACCGTAGAGGGCAGAACCGGCGCTTAACGCCGGAATATCCGCAGCGTCACTGAAGAGCCAGATGGCAGAAAGAGCGGCAACGTCATGAGCGAGTCACTTACCTACCAGAGAACCGGAACGGCAACCGGTGCCCGGACCCATACCTTGTTCGCGCAGACGATGGCCTACGTCGCGGCGACGGCGGCCCTCTTCGCGGTCGGCGCCTACCTGGGTCGCAACCTGACGGGCGCCGCGGGCATCATCGCGTTCATCGCCGCGTTCGCCGTCCTGATCGGCATGCGGTTCGCGGCGCGCAAGTCCCGGGAGCTGACGGTCGGGCTGCTGGGCGCCTTCGGGCTGCTGATCGGGGTGGCGGTGGCGCCGACCCTGGCGTACTACGCGAGCATGGATCCCAGTGCGCTGTGGCAGGCCGGTGGCGCTACGGCGCTGTTCATCGCCGGGTTCGGGGCGGCTGGTTATGCCACCGAGCGTGACCTGTCGGCGATCGTGCGGGTCTGCT